>CAJXZM010000048.1 GCA_913063125.1 uncultured Gammaproteobacteria bacterium
CAGTTATTAAAGCGTTTAGCCAGTTTATCTCCTGAGAAACGTGAGCTTTTATTAAAACAGCTCAAACAAAAGAAGAGCAAAAGCGCTCAGCCTAAAATAGATTCTATACAGCGTTATCCGCGAGACGGTAATCGATTACCAATGTCCTATGCGCAACAACGCTTGTGGTTTTTAGAGCAGTTACAATCTGGTACTTCAAGCTATAATATTTCCGCAGCGCTCAAGCTTCAAGGTAATCTTGATATTGAGGCGTTGCGTTTAGCTTTCGAAGAAATTGTTGTTCGCCATGAAGCGCTACGCACAACATTTATTGCGGAAGATGGGCAGGGGCGCCAAGTTATCATGGAGCCTCAACGTTGGGAGTTGCCAACGATAAGTCTTGAGCCTCTAGCTCCAGAAGAGCAAGAAGAAGTTATAAAAACACGTTTTATAGGTGATGCACACACCTCGTTTGATCTTGTTAATGGTCCGTTATTAAGAACGCGTTTGATTCGTTTAGCACAAGACGCTTATGTATTGATTGTTACTATGCATCATATTGTTGCCGATGGCTGGTCAATGGGGGTGCTAATCAGAGAGCTTGCGGCGTTGTATGAAGCTTATGCTCAAGATCAACCGTCACCTTTAGAACCGCTAAAAATCCAGTATGCTGATTTTTCTCAGTGGCAAAGGGAGTGGTTGGCTGGGGATAGGTTAAACAAACAGCTTAGTTATTGGAAAGAACGTTTAGTTGATGTCCCCGTCCTGGCATTGCCCACTGATTTTTCACGTCCGCCAGTACAAACCTACGCTGGTGCGAATACTGTTTTTACAATTGATAAGGAAACAACAGCATCGTTAAACGCGTTATGTAAAGCACAGAGCGTTACCTTGTTTATGACCTTGTTAGCTTCGTTGCAAGTGCTACTGCATCGTTACAGTAGTCAAGATGATATTTGTGTTGGTACGCCTATAGCAAATCGTGTACGCCCTGAATTGGAATCGTTAATAGGTTGTTTTGTTAATACGCTAGCGATACGTAATGATCTTAGCGGTAACCCAACATTTACTTCTCTGTTGTCTCAAGTACAAAAGAATTTAACCAGTGCTTATGATAATCAAGATATACCTTTTGAGCGAATAGTTGATGAGTTGGGTGTGGCTCGTGAGATGAGTCACACGCCATTGTTTCAAGTTATGTTTGTACTTCAGAATGCTGCACCTACGGGGTCTTTAGCATTAAAGGGTGTGAATATTGAATTGATGCCAGAGGAATCGCACACTGCAAAATTTGATTTGACGTTAAATTTACGCGAAGAAAATGGTTGTATCATAGGTGATTGGGAATATAGAACTGATTTATTTGAGCCTTTGACCATTGAGCGAATGAAAGCACATTTTGTCGAGATTATTCGTTCGGTCACTAAAGAATCCAATAAAAATATTGATGAAATTTCCCTGTTAAATCAGGAAGAAAAGCAAATGTTACTCGGCCGTTGGAATGATACGGCCAGTAAGTATGAACGTGATTCAGACATCTCATCTGTTTTTGTTGAACAAGTAAATAAATTTGGTGAAAGTATTGCCTTACGTTTTGGCGATATTTCATTGACGTATCAGCAATTAAATAATCGAGCAAACGAAATTGCTCACGCTTTGATTAAAAAGGGTGTAGCGCCAAATCAACGGGTTGGATTGTGCGCAGAGCGCTCTGTTGAAATGATAGCATCGATTTTAGGTATTTTAAAAGCAGGTGCTGCTTACGTTCCACTGGATCCATCTTACCCGCAAGATCGATTGCATTTCATGTTAGAGGATTCTGACGCAGATATCGTTATTGTGCATCGACACCTACGTGATCAAATGCCGATTGATGATGAACATGTGTTGCTGATAGATGCTGAATGTAGTGAAGTCCAGAATGAACAATTATGGCCAGAGCCGAATATAACAGTCAGTGCAACTGATCCTGCATATGTAATGTACACCTCAGGTTCTACGGGTAGACCTAAAGGTATTGAGGTGGTGCAGCGCAATGTTGTGCGCTTAGTGAGAAATACTAATTTTATGACGTTGGATAGTAATATTGTATTTATGCAATATGCACCCATCTCATTTGATGCGGCTACTTTGGAAATATGGGCTCCACTATTAAATGGAGGCAGCCTTGTTGTCGCACCTGCTGGGCAATTAAATCCAGAAGAGATTGGCAGCGTTATCCAAGAATACAATGTGAATGCAGTGTGGCTCACCGCTGCGTTATTCCATTATATTGCTGAGTACCATGTAGGCCAATTTAACGGCGTTAACCAATTACTTGCTGGGGGTGATGTACTTTCGCCTGTTCTAGTACGTAAAGTATTAGATACGATTGATGATCTCTGTTTGATTAATGGGTATGGACCGACAGAAAACACAACCTTCACCTGTTGTTACCCTATGCATGATTCCTCTCAAGTGCGACAAACTGTACCGATTGGAAAACCTATTGCCAATACATGTATTTATGTTTTGGATAATGTGTTGGCGCCAGTACCGGTAGGTGTGCCCGGAGAGTTGTATACCTCGGGTGATGGCGTAACTAATGGTTACTTAAATCGTGATGATTTAACAAAAGATGTGTTTGTAAATAACCCGTTTGATCTGGGCGATGATCCAGTAATGTATAAAACGGGTGATTTAGTTCGTTATTGCAGTGATGGTACTGTTGAGTATTTAGGCCGTATTGATCAGCAAGTTAAGATTCGCGGTTATCGAATAGAGCTTGGTGAAATCGAAGAAGCGATTGGCCAAATTAATACGACAAGAGAAGTTGTCGTTATTGCTCGAGAAGATGTGCCCGGTGTTAAGAAATTAACCGCTTATATTGTTCCACAAGAAGGTTTTGATCCAAAAGCATCCGACTTGCGAATGGAGTTGAAGCAATCTCTTCCTGAGTACATGATTCCCTCGTTTTTTGTGATGATGGAGAACTTCCCTGTTACGGCTAACGGTAAGTTAGACCGTAAGGCCTTGCCCAAACCAGATGCTGACTCTGCGACTGAAGAAGACCAGGTGTTACCGAGAAATGACAAGGAACAAGCATTAGCTGATATTTGGAGCGAGGTGCTGTCTTTAGATGTCGTTGGTGTATTTGATAACTTTTTTGAATTGGGCGGAGATTCAATTCTAAGTATCCAAATTATCAGTCGGGCAAAGTTGTCAGGGCTTCACTTGACCACAAAACAAGTTTTTGAAAACCAAACCATTGCCGAATTGGCCGCTGTTGCTAGTGAAGTCGAAGCGCCCATACTTGCAGAGCAGGGTATGGTGATCGGGGATGTTGCACTATCCCCGATAGAGCATTGGTTTTTTGATCATAAGTTTGTCGAAGAGAATCATTGGAATCAATCGGTGCTTCTAGATTTGAAACCTGGATTTAAACATACTGAAATTCAGATTGGTCAGGCGTTTTCTGCTGTGGCGTTACATCATGATGCTATTCGATTGAGGTTTGATCGTGGAGAAAATGGTGTTATTCGTCAGTATCATCATGATGATACTGACGGTTATGCACATTTTGCAATACACGATATAGATTTGACGCGTTGTGATGACGCTCGAATAGAACAAGAAATCACGTCTGAGGCCAATGGCGTTCAGAGTGGCTTGAATCTTAAAAAAGGTCCTCTGTTGTCTGTGGCCATTTTCAGATTGCCGAATAACCAACGAAAAATGTTATTGGTTGTTCATCATCTAGTTGTTGATGGTGTTTCATGGCGCATTTTATTAGATGATTTAAGTACGGCATTGGCGCAAATTGCTGCAAATAAGAGTGTTAGCTTTGCACCAAAAACCACGTCGTATCAGCAATGGGTCGAAACGTTAACGACCTATACAAATGATGTATTAGTAGAACAAGAGGCTGATTATTGGCGCGCTCAAACGTCTGCCAATAAGCCGTTATTACCCATCGACAACCCTTCTGGGTCCAGAGCAGTTGTTCATACAAATGTCCATCAAGTTGTTCTTTCTAAAGAAAAAACGGCTTCGTTATTGCGAGATGTGTCCCAAGCCTATCGAACAGAAATTAATGATCTATTGCTAACCGCGCTTGGTAAAACGGTGAGTGACTGGAGTGGCCAGTCTCAAACATTGATTGATCTTGAGGGACATGGTCGTGAATCATTTAATGATCGTGTTGATTTAAGTAGAACGTTTGGTTGGTTTACCTCTGTTTACCCTGTGCTAATTGATGTGGAGGCAGGCCTTCCATTATCATCAAATATTAAGAAGGTGAAGGAGCAATTACGAGGTATACCCAGTAAAGGCTTTGGTTTTGGAGCGTTAAAAACATTTGCGCATGATGATGTGTTAAGAAAAGATTTATCCAATGCCCCTAAAGCGGATATAGTTTTTAACTATTTGGGTCAATTTGATTCGATGTTAGAGAATAGCCCCTGGTTCGCGTTGGCCACGGAAGATAAAGGTAGCGAGCACAGTCATGATGGTGATGAATCTCATTTGCTGAGCATAAACTGTCACATTGTAGATGGTTGCTTGCAGGTTGATTGGATATATAGCAGTGATATTTATCGTGAAGAGACCATTCAGCGAATAGCTGAAAGTTATCTGCAGAACCTTACTCAGGTTATTGATCATTGTTTAAAGCATTCATCATTTGGTTATACGCCATCTGATTTTCCGTTGGCTGGATTGGGTCAGTCAGAAGTTGATCGTTTGTTCGGCTCAGAGCGTGCAATTGAGTCGGCTTACCCCTTGTCTCCGATGCAGGAGGGTATGTTATTCCATAGTTTATTTGATACAGGTTCGGGCGTTTATTTTGAACAGCTTAGTGTTGAAGTTATTGGTGGCGTAGATAGAGAAATATTGCAGCGAGCATGGGCGTATGTTCTGAACAGGCACCCCGTTTTGCGAAGCGCATTTCTGTGGGATGAATTAGATGTTCCATTACAAGTGGTACACAAATCCTTTGATGCAGAGATTGGTGAATTTGATTGGTGTGATTTAGATGAGGCTAGTGTCGAGCATCGGTTAGAACTTTGGTTGGAACAGGATAGGAATCGTGGTTTTGATTTTGCAAAGCCAGGTTTGTCGCGCTTAGCGTGGATTTTTTTGCCGAACGATAAGTCCCGCTTAGTGTGGAGTTTTCATCATGTAGTATTGGACGGTTGGTCCCTACCATTGGTAATGGGGGAAGTGTTTCAAGTCTATGCCTCGTTTGCACAAGGGGTGCAGCCTCAGTTAGCACCGCCTGGTCGTTATGAGGACTTTATTGGTTGGCTAAAAGATTTTGATAAAGCCGATGCATTACAGTTTTGGAAAAACTACCTCCATGGCTTTGAGGCACCTACGCCTTTGGCGGGGAGAAAGGTCAAAACCGATAAAGAAGAATACTTTGATCGAACGTTGTCTTTTTCTGAAAAATTTACCTCAGATCTGCAAAAATTTGCACGTGATCAGCACATTACGCTTAATACTGTGGTTCAAGCTGGTTGGGGTACCTTGCTTTCTCGATATAGTGGGGAAGAAAGCGTTGTGTTTGGTACAACGGTATCTGGGCGCCCGGCTGATCTAACGGGTGTTGAGAATATCGTTGGTTTGTTTATTAATACGTTGCCACTTCGGTTACATATATCTGATAGCACTTGCATTGGTCCGTTATTACGAACCATGCAGGATGAGCAGATCGACTTACGCCGTTTTGAGGCGACACCGCTGGTTGATATACATCACAATTCTGAAATACCTGGTGATCAGTCATTGTTTGATAGTATTTTGGTTTTTGAAAACTATCCTGTAGGTGATGCGGTTAAGAGTGGGGATCAGTTACTTGATATTGGCCATGTTACGAGTATTGAACATACCAATTTTCCTTTAACATTGATTGTTGAGCCAGCAGATTCATTAGGTTTAAAGATTTCATATGATGCTTCATTATTTGATGAGGCTTTTATTGATCGAATGTTAGGCCATTTAGAAGTGATTATTCGGGGGGCGCTTGAGCAACCTGATGTGCCTTTATTACGTTTGCCCCTTTTAAATAATGAAGAGCTAAGCCAGACCTTAACTGAGTGGAATCCTGCAGAGGCAGATTACCCTCGAGATAAGTGTTTACATGAACTCTTTGAGGCTCAAGTAAAAGCGGCGCCAGATGCCCGCGCAATTATTTTTGGTGCAGATGAATTGTCTTATGATAGGTTAAATCGTAAAGCAAACCAGTTAGCACGGGTATTGATTGCCAAGGGTGTTCAAAGTGAAAGTTTTGTTGCTATTGCGCTAGAGCGTTCTGTTGATATGGTGGTAGCAATCTTAGCAACGCTAAAGGCAGGAGGGGCTTATGTTCCTTTAGATCCTGCTTATCCAGAAGAGCGTTTGACATTTATGTTGGAAGATACTCAGGCACCGGTATTGGTGACAAAATCTGAATATCAGTCGGTTCTTGAGCCGATTACCAATAATATCGACATGGAACTTAACACTGTGTTGATTGATCAGGACAACGTTTATGTTGAAGAGCAATTTGATACAAATTTAGATCAGCCAATATTTGGTCATGCTCGCCGTCTTGTTTATGTAGTTTACACCTCGGGGTCTACAGGCAAACCAAAAGGCGTGGCATGTCAGCAATTGGCCGTTAATCGACTGGTGTTGGATAGCAATTATGTCAAGATAACACCACAAGACCAGGTGGCGCATTTATCCAACGTGTCATTTGATGCGTCAACGTTTGAAATCTGGGGGGCATTGTTAAATGGTGCAACCTTGGTCGGTTTTACAAAGGACATGTTACTGACACCTGAAGAATTTGTTTCTGAGGTGGATAGGACGGGCACGAACATTATGTTCATTACCACTGCCTTGTTTAATGTTTTTGCAATTAGCTACCCGCAGGTATTTGAAAAAATCAAATACCTAATGTTTGGTGGAGAAGCTTGTGATCCTCAGCAGGTTCGAAAGATAGCAGAGAATCATAAGCCAGAGCATTTTTTACACGTCTATGGGCCTTCTGAGAATACGACATTCTCTACGTGGTACGAGATAGAGGGCGTTCCTGAGGGGGCATTAACGGTCCCAATTGGTCGTAGTCTTTCAGGTTCCACAGCGTATATTTTGGATGCAAAAATGCAGCCGGTACCCATAGGTGTTGCGGGTGAAATTTATGTTGGTGGCGATGGCTTGGCGAATCGGTATTTGAATGATCCGGACAAAACCAGCGAAGCTTTCGTTAATAACCCTTTCAGTTGGAGTAGTGGCGATAGTGATTCAGAAAATGGAAATAGTCGCCTCTATAAAACGGGCGATTTAGCTAAATATACCGAAGCAGGGTATATCGAGATTCTAGGTCGTGCTGATGATCAAGTAAAAATCAGAGGGTTTCGTATTGAGCTGGGTGAAGTAGAAGCAAGCTTGACTCAATTAAATGATGTCATTGAAGCGGTTGTTGTTGTTCGAGAAGATGTTCCGGGCCGGAAGCAATTGGTTGCTTACGTTATTGGTGAATCAGGTCTAGACGCGGCAGAGGTGCGTAAAGAAACTGCTAAGCATCTCCCAAAACACATGATGCCGTCCTCTTTTGTTGTAATGGATGAATTTCCGTTAACACAAAATGGTAAGGTGAATAAACGCGAATTACCCGCCCCATCGGCGGATGACCAGCCCCAGCAGGAATATGTTGCACCGAGAAATAAGAAAGAATCAGTGTTGGTAGGTATTTGGGAGCAAGTATTAAAGGCCGATACCGTTGGTGTTCACGATAATTTCTTTGAGTTGGGTGGAGATTCAATTCTTAGTATCCAAATCATTTCGCGAGCAAAGCGTGAGGGTCTGCATTTAACCGCCAAGCAGGTTTTTGAAAGCCAAACCATTGCTGAGTTGGCAGAGGTTGCGACGGATTTAGCCAGTGTGATTATTGCGGAGCAAGGACTTGTAGAGGGAGAATCGATACTTACGCCAATACAGCAATGGTTCTTTGATCAGCAGTTAGCAGATGCGCATCATTTTAACCAATCCGTAATGTTTGCTGTTAATTCCTCTGTTGGAAATCAACACCTTCAGGAAGCGTGGGAAGGTGTCTTGTTGCAACATGATGCGCTACGTTTGCAATATAATCGGGCTGTAACAGGCGAGTGGACACAATGCTTCAGACCGTCAGAGCATATTGAGTCGCTTCTTGGTCAAGTTTATGAAGTAGTAGATTTATCAAAGCTACCGGAAGCCGCGCAAACAGAACAAGTAGAGGCGCTTGCTGCACAAGTTCAAGCTGAGATGAACCTGTCACGTGGTCCGTTGATAAAAGTTATTGTTTTTAACTTCTCTGGAACGAAGGCTTCTCGAATGTTTGTTGTTGTGCATCATCTTGTTATTGATGTGTTCTCATGGAGGGTTATTTTAGAAGATTTGCAAACGGCTCTTGGTCAGTGCATTGCAGGAGACTCTGTTGAATTAGGTGATAAGACCACGTCCTTCCAGCAGTGGGGGGAGACTTTGCATGGGTTTGCACAGTCGGAGCAAGTAGCGATAGATGCTGAATATTGGCGCTCGAAGCGCTTTGTGTCGATGGCAGATATTCCGAAAGATAGTAACGGCTTAAACACTGTTGCGAGCGTTGAATCGGTTGAACTCGCGTTAACTGCGGATGAAACCCAGCGATTGCTAACACAAGCCCCTCAATGTTATCGAACGGAAATTAACGAGTTATTACTGACAGCATTTGGGCAAACGATTACCGAATGGGCTGATACTGAAAGTATATTGGTTGATTTGGAAGGGCATGGTCGTGAAGCAATCTCTGATAGTGTGGATATTTCAAGAACGGTAGGTTGGTTCACGTCTATTTTCCCGTTGATTCTTGACGAAATAGGTTCGTTAGAATTATCGAATCGTATTAAATCGGTTAAAGAGCAGTTACGCGCCATGCCTAAGAAAGGGCTGGGATATGGGGTGTTGCGGTATTTGTCTGATGACGTCGAGTTGAGTGATGAACTGGCGATGTTACCATCGGCACAAATGAGTTTTAACTATCTTGGTCAGTTGGATCAGGTGTTTGATGAGGATGCATTATTAGCTCAGTCCGATGAGTCTGTGGGTGAAGAAATATCGCAAGCGAGTAATCGCGGATATTTACTGGAGGTCAGTGGTCGTATCCAGGGCGGCGTTTTGTTGATGACATGGCGTTATAGTACCGCCATCCATCAAGGGAAAACCATTCAAGCGTTAGCACAATCTTATCTTGATAATTTACGTTCTGTTATTTCTCATTGTGTAGATACCAATAATGGATCTTACACACCAAGTGATTTTCCGTTAGCTAACATAACGCAACAACAACTCGATACACATGTCCCAGAAAAAATGGGAATTGAAGGAATATACCCACTGTCACCGGTTCAAGAGGGAATGTTGTTTCATACGTTGTATGAGCCTGAATCATGGGTGTACTTTGATCAAGTTGATGTCAGTCTTGGGGGTATCGTTGATGAAAACATTTTGTTTGATGCTTGGCGTCAGGTTGTTTCTCGTCACCAAATATTAAGAACTGGATTCATGTGGGATGGTGTTGCACAACCATTGCAAATTGTTCATGAAAAGATCGAATTGTCGATTACCAAATATGATTGGAGTGATGTTTCTGCAGTTGAGGCTAAGCAAAAGTTAGAGCGTTATTTAATTGATGATCGTAACCTAGGATTTAATTTCCGACAGGCAGGTATATTGCGTTTAACGTGGATTCGTATGCCTGAACAGCGTTTTCAATTGATATGGAGTTTCCATCACATCCTGTTAGATGGTTGGTCTATGCCTGTTGTCTTCGGGGAGATTTTTGCGATATATGAAGCATTATCTCAAGGACAAACCTTAGATATATCACCTGCGCCTAAATACCAGAGTTTTATCGAGTGGCAACAAAATCTTGATACGGCTGAAAGCAAACGATTCTGGACGGAATATCTAAAAGATTTTAGTGCGCCAACGCCGATCCCTGTTCGAAATTCAGCCGCCATTGCGAATCAAAAGGTTATTGATAGTGAGGGTGGTGCAGATCGATATTGCGAAATGGAAATTTCCGTGTTGGGTTCCAAACTTGATACGTTACAGAAATTGGCCAAGCAACACCGATTAACGTTGAACCATATCTTGCAGGGTGTGTGGGGTATTTTGCTAAACCGTTACAGTGGCGAAGATTCTGTGTTGTTTGGTACTACAGTCTCGGGTCGCCCAGCCGAGCTTTCCGGCATAGAACAGATGGTAGGCTGTTTTATTAATACCTTACCTATGCGGATTTTGATCGATAATGACGAACCTTTTATTGACTGGCTGCAAGCCATTCAAGAGAAGCAGGTAGAAATAAAGCATTTTGAATCTAGTTCGCTAGTGGATGTTCAACGATGTAGTCAGGTGCCAAGTAAAGAGGCATTGTTTGAATCTATCTTGGTGTTCGAAAACTACCCGATTGATGAGTCTCTAGAGGATTCACAAGCATCGATGGAAATTGGTTCAGTAGAGGCATTCCAGCAAACCAATTTTCCATTGACCTTTATATGTATTCCAGGGAAAGAGCTTATCCTTCGCTTTTCCTATGACAGCTACTTGTTTGAACATAAAACGATTAATCGTATGTTACAACACGTCGATACCTTGTTGTCAGCGATAGCAGATGATGCGGATACACTTGTTGGTGAGCTACCATTAATCACTGAACAAGAGCAGCAGCAAGTGACTACTGCCGAATGGAATCAGGTATTTAACAAACTGCCTGAAGATAAGACAGTTGCTGACTTGTTTGAAAAACAAGTTGATCTTCGTGGCGAAGGTCTCGCTTGTCGCTTCAATGGGGTTGATACGAGTTATTCTGAATTAAACCAACTGGCCAACCAGTTAGCGAATTATCTTGTAGATTGTGGTGTTACGCCAGATCAACCCGTTGCCATTTGTTTGGATAGATCTCGGGAAATGCTGGTAGGTATTTTAGCAATCTTAAAGGTGGGTGGGGCGTATCTACCTATAGATCCATCTTACCCTGAAGATCGTGTCACTTACATGGTTGATAACTCAGCAGCTCCTGTGTTGATTACCAATAATGAGCACAGTAATCGATTTGAGTTTTTAGCGCAAACCGATACACAGTTATTGAACCTTGATGTTGTAGCGGACGAAATTAACGCTAAAGATAGGCAGTTTACGAGTATTCGGCCGGAAAATGGAGCTGATAGTTTAGCCATTATTATCTATACCTCAGGTTCTACGGGTAAGCCAAAAGGTGTTTGTCTTTCACAGTTCGCTGTGGAACGTTTGGTTCTAAATACGAATTACATGACGTTCGATTCGTCTCAACGTTTCGGACACGGTTCAAACGTTTCGTTTGATGCCGCAACTTTCGAGTTCTGGGGTGCAATGCTAAATGGTGCTGCGCTGATTGGTATTGATAAAGATACGATGCTTTCTCCTCCAAAATTTGCAGAGTTTGTAAGACGAGAGAAGATCAATGTACAGTTTGTTACAACGGCATTATTTAATGCGTTGTCAAAAGATGTACCCGATGTATTTTCTGGTATTGATTGTGTTTTGTTTGGTGGTGAGGCGTGTGATCCTGGTCAAGTTGCTGCGGTCTTGGCGCAAGAAGACTGCCCCAAGCACCTGTTGCATTTATATGGACCATCAGAAAACGCCACATTGTCTACCTATTATGACGTGAAAGAAGTGCTATCTGGAGCTAACACTGTACCGATTGGGTATCCGGTAGCTAACAGTACGTTATATATCCTTGATGAAAAACAGCGGCCAGTACCGTTAGGTGTTCCGGGAGAGATATATGTGGGTGGGTATGGTGTTGCAGAAGGGTATCTAAATAGACCGGACCTTACCGCTGAAGTATTTATGGACGATCCCTATAGTGGACAACCGAATGCTCGTATGTATAAAACGGGGGATTTGGGACGTTTATTGCCGGATGGTGCCGCTGAAATATTAGGGCGAATAGATGATCAAGTTAAGATTCGTGGTTTCCGTATAGAACTGGGTGAGATTGAAGCAGCAGTAAATCGTTTGTCTGATGTTGCGGATGCTGTTGTTGTAGTAAGAGAAGATCAACCAGGCAACAAACAATTGGTTGCCTATTGTAAGTTGGTTGCGCCGGACGAAGCCGATTTATCGTTAATCCGCGGATCACTGAAACAACAACTTCCTGACTATATGATACCGGCAGCATTTGTTGTGGTAGATAATTTGCCAATTACGCCCAATGGTAAAGTTGATAAAAAAGCATTACCTGTACCTAGTGCTGATGCTTACCAGGTATCTGAATATGTTGCGGCCGGTAACGATGTAGAGCAAGCCCTTGCAGATATTTGGCAAGATGTATTAGCGCTACCTCAAGTTGGTATCCATGATGACTTTTTTGATCTCGGTGGCCATTCGTTGTTAGTTACCAAGGTGTCCTCAAGAATCAAAGAAAAACTTTCTATTGAACTTCCACTTAGAACCTTGTTTGAAGTGCCAACGATTTCTGCGTTAGCGGAAATTATTGGTGCGGTGCAATGGCAGAATAAACCAGCTGATGACTCTGTGGAAGAAGATTGTGATGACGAAGAATTTGAGGAAGGCTCAATTTAGGCCTTCCCTCCCTAATAAAAATGATATTAGCCCGCGATATTAACGTTATGGCTACTTTGAGCTCGAGCTTTTAAATGTTGAGTGAGAATTTGAGAAAGAATTTGAGGAAGTAATAGTATGACGGTTTTTGAATTAATGTCCAAGCTGGGTGCAGCAGGTATAAAGCTTTGGTTGGAAGACGGTCAATTAAAATTTAAAGCACCTAAAGGTGCTTTGACCAAGGACCTTAAATCACACTTGGTCGCAAAAAAACAAGATGTTATTGAATTTCTTGGGGCAACCCGAGTAGGTGGTGATGCCTCTGATGACACAATCCCTAAAGCAGATCGAAGTAAATCTCTACAGTTATCCTACTCACAACAACGTATGTGGTTTATTGAGCAGTTAATGCCTGCAAACAGCACCTTTCATATACCTGCAGCATTGGTGTTGAGTGGCGTGTTGGATCGAGAAGCGTTACGTAAGTCATTTGAATTGTTAGTTGAACGACATGAAACCTTACGAACGGTGTTTGAAACCGATGGTGACGATGCTGTTCAAATCGTAAAAGACCCCGAGTCGTTTCGGTTACCTTATACTGACTTAACAGATTTGCCAAAAGCTGATCGACAGGCTAAAGCAAAAGACATAGCTGAGTCTGATATTCAAACAGGTTTTGATTTGGCTCAAGGCCCAATGATTCGAGCGCAATTGTTGAAGCTTGATGATAATCAGCATGCTTTGGTGATGGTAATGCATCATATTGTGTCTGATGGCTGGTCCATGGAAATATTTGTTAAAGAAATGGCTGCACTTTATGCGGCTACCCGCCAAGGTCAGCCTTCACCGTTACCGGCGCTATCGATTCAGTATGCTGATTTTGCACAATGGCAGCGACAGTGGCTAACGGGAGAACTTCTTGATGTTCAGCTCGGTTACTGGAAAAAACAATTAGCAAATGCGCCAGAGCAGTTAATACTACCTTTTGATCGCTCACGCCCCGCATTGAAAACCAATAATGGTTCAAATGTTAATGTAGCGTTGTCTGGTTCGTTATTAGATTCATTGCGACAGTTAGCTCGTGAGTTGGATGTTACTTTATATATTTTGCTACTTTCGGCATATAAGGTCGTGTTGGCTAAGTGGTCTGGGCAACCAGATTTATCTGTTGGCATGCCTGTCGCGGGACGAAACCAAGGCCAGGTCGAATCCCTTATCGGGTTTTTCATCAATACATTAGTCGTGCGAACCCATCAAGAAGATAACCCTACGCTAAAAGAATTTGTTGCTCAGGTGAGAGAGCAAGTGCTGGGGGCTCAGGCTCACCAGGACGTTCCTCTGGAAGCAATTGTTGAAGCACTTAATGTACCCAGGAATTTATCTTTTTCCCCTCTATATCAAGTTGCATTCTCCCTAACTAGCGGCAAGGAGCAAGCTGAAACAAAAGCTATTGGTGGATTAGAAATAGAACCGTTGGATGTCGATCTAGTTGCTGCCCGTCAAGATATTACCTTGATGTTGGTGGACAAAGAATCAGAGTTAACCGGGATGATCGAGTACAATGTTGATTTGTTTAATGAATCAACTATTCAGCATTTCTCTGGGCACTTCATCAGCGTGCTTACTCAAATGGTGGAGGATGCTAATAAGCCGGTTGCTGCCGTTGAAGTTGCTGCTCTAGCTCCAGCTACAAAGGCTGTTGAGGCAATATTTCCTATAACACCAATGCAGCGCGATTTTGTATTAGATAGCGTGCGTGATAGCAGTACTGCTCGAAATACGGTTGGTTATAGTGTGGAGCTACCTTTTGCGGTGGATGTTGATCAGTGGTCGCAAGCGGTAAACCGGGTTGCGGCAGAACAGCCTAACCAGCGGGTACGTTTTGTTGAAGGTTCTGCCCCTTGGCTGGAGTCGATTTATCAAACAATTCAAACGTCAGTAGATGTTACGGTTGAATTTGTTGATTTGCCAAAACATACCGGTAACGAGTCATTAAGTGAGACTGATATAGCCGATTGGTTACGTCAGACAGCGTTAATTTCTTGGGATGTTTTGGGTGGTGAGCTTCATAAGCACTGGTTGGTGAAAGTATCAGAACAACGATTTATTTCTTTGTCCACATGGCATCATGCCATTACCGACGGCACCTCAGAATTTGTACGGGCAAAGCAAACTATTGCAGCATATTTTGGCAAAGAAACGCAGCCTCAAAGCGTAGAGGCTTATGGTCAACAAATTGCTCGGCGTCGTATAACCAGTGATACGTTGAGCATGAACCAGTTTTGGCATTCGCAGCTTGGTAATGTTGAGAGCCTAGGGTATCGAAGTAAAAATCCAGGCGATCTGCATATCAGTCAAACGTTGTTAACGGGTGATAAGAAAGCTGCGATAGAAAGATGGTGTAAGGAAAAAGGTGTTTCTTTTGTTAATTTACTCAGAACCTTGTTCGCGTTGTCGGTTCGTAATTGTTTTTACCAGGCTGACGACGTTGCACTTATTGAGGCGGTTGCAGCCCGTAATACAGAGGAGAGAGCTTCTACCGGTTGCTATTTTCAGTTTGCTCCTTCGTTATTTTTAGGGGAGGATTGTGATAGAAAGGGCTCGATCGTTGAGCTATTAAATGCACATCGAGCATGGCGAAAACAACTCAATGATAATGTGCATTTGTCATTTTCTGCCCGGGGGAAAGTACTAAGTCCAGAAGGGCTAGAGTTCCAGTTTAATTACCGTCCACCAGAAGCCTCCCAAGGCTTTGACGCTGAAGGACAGCTTTGTTTCTTAAAAGCTATCCAGCCTGACAATCCCGGTATGGTGAAACTATTAATATCACCCGAACCGAACAGTGTGGTGTTACGACTAAGTTATTTTGATAATGAGTTTGATGGCTTTAACATATGCGAACGTATTGTTTCTGTTATTGATCAAATTGTTGCAGGTACGGATCAGCTATCCGAATTCGATTGGTTGATTGGGAATGAGAGGTCAGCGCAATTATCTCAAGTATCACAATCAGACGAAGAGGTCGAGCAGCCAAGCGGCACCGTAATAGCGCTAATTGAACAGAACATTCAAAGTACACCTGATGCGACGGCTGTGAAATGTGGTACGGAGTCTTTAACTTACGCTGAATTGGGCGAAAAAAGTAATCGGGTAGCACGACTGCTTACTGAAAAAGGCGTGTCCGCTGGTGATCGAGTTGCGATCTGCGTGGAGCGTTCTATTGAATTACCTGTTTTTGTTATAGCAACATTGAAACTAGGTGCAGCTTACGTACCTATGGATCCAGCTTATCCAGCTGATCGATTATGCTACATTGCCAAAGATAGCGGTGTTGCGCTTATCGTTACCGAAGCGTGTGTTATCGATAAATTAGTCGGCGATAATACGTTACCGGAATCCATTGGTGTTTTGTTACGTGCTGATGCAGTTAATGAAAGTGAGGGGCTTGATTCATCGTCACTTGACTGTGTTGTGAATGCCGACGACCCTATTTATGTTATTTATACATCAGGCTCAACGGGGTTACCAAAAGGAGCCGAGCTTTGCCATAAAGGCGAGGTAAACCTTCTTAACTGGTATACCGAATCATTGGCATTATCTGCTGCTGATAATGTGCTGATGATCAGTGCGATTGGGTTTGATTTAACACAGAAAAACCTATTTGCATCTTTTGTGAGTGGTGGAACGTTAGTTTTGCCGAGCATGGAAGAATACGATCCAGATATCATCGCCAAAATCATTCAGGATAATGAAATTACAGTTGTTAACTGTGCCCCTACTGCCTTTTATCCTGTTGCTGCATTATCACAACATGTTGGTTACCCATACTCTTCATTACGCCATTTAGTGCTCGGTGGAGAGCCTATTCGTACGGAGTCTCTATCCGGCTGGTTGTCGGAGCCTAATTGTAATTGTGTGTTAATGAACAGCTATGGTCCGACAGAGTGTACAGATGTTGTAGCCTACCAGCAGTTTAATGACGGTGTTGTTGACGGGCAGTCGTTGCCGATAGGTAAGGCCATACAAAATACACAACTTTATGTTGTTAACCGCCGTGGTGGTTTGATGCCAACGGGAGCAGCAGGGGAGCTTTGTGTAGCAGGTATTGGTGTCGGGAAGGGGTATCTAAATCAGCCGAAACTGACGGCTGATGTTTTTGCTGCTAATCCCTTTGCAGATGACGGGACGCAGTGGTACCACACCGGTGACTTGGTTCAATATGATGCGTCAGGTTCACTCGTCTATGTCGGACGAAAAGATTTTCAAGTTAAACTTCGTGGATTGCGTATTGAACCGGGTGAAATCGATACTTTAGTTAAAGCACAGCCTGGTGTTGAAGATAGCCTGACATTGGTGCGAGATGATTTACTGGTTTCTTATATAACTTATGCGACTACCAGCAAAGCCGTGAGTACTTCTGATATTAAGACGGCATTGAAAACACAGTTGCCTGACTTTATGGTTCCAAGTGCCATTATGGTGTTACCTGTATGGCCTTTGACACCAAACGGGAAGATTGATCGTAAAGCATTACCTGAACCGGATTTAGGTGGCGATGACGGCGATTTTGTTTCTCCTCGAAATGATACAGAACAGCAAATTGCAGATATTTGGTGTCAGGTATTAGGACTTTTAAAAGTTGGTATTACTGCCGATTTTTTCAGTGTTGGCGGCCATTCTCTATTAGCGACTCAAGTAGTTGCACGTATTAGACAAACGTTTGGTATAGAACTTTCGGTTCGAGCTTTATTTGAAAATTCAACGATTGAAACTCTCGTTGTGGCAATCGAAGTAGCTGCAGCATCAGGCCAAATCATTACCGCCCCCCCCATTATAAAACTACCGACACCCAATGTAGATGTACTGTCTTTTGCACAGCATCGCTTATGGTTTGTTGATCAATTGAATCAGGGTAGTAGTGAATATAATATGCCTGCGGCAATGCGTCTAAAAGGTCCGTTAGATATAGCATTACTTGATCAAGTCTTTACTGAAATTGTAAGACGCCACGAAGTGCTTAGAACCAATTTTGGTGCTGAAGATGGTTTGCCTACCTTAATCGTTCATCAGCCTGAATCTTGGGTATCAGACGTTGTTGATTTGCGTGCCACTTCAGCAGATAAGCAAGAGAGTGAAATTACGCGTTATGTTGATGAAGACGCAAATCGCACGTTAAGTCTGGCAACGGATAAGTTGTTTACCAGCAAAGTACTAACGTTGGCGACTGATGATCATGTTCTGCTATTAAATATGCACCATATCGTTTCTGATGGTTGGTCGATTGGTGTATTAGTTCAAGAAATTAAAGCCTTATATGAAGCCTTTAAAGCAGGTGACGCATCACCATTAGCTGATTTAGACATTCAATATTCTGATTATTCAGTGTGGCAACGGGAATGGTTACAAGGCAAGGCGCTTGAAAATTTACAAAATTATTGGTTGAAAACGTTAGGTGACGCTCCTGATGTCTTGCGGATTCCAACAGATCGTCCCAGACCCAAAATGCAAACCTTTAATGGTGCTCATTATCCGGTTGCATTAGGGGTGAATCTCTCAGAAAAATTGAATACGTTTTGCGAAAAACAAGACCTTACGCCCTTCATGGTATTGATGGGGGCTTATCAGGTATTGCTTGCGCGTTACTGTAATCAAAATGATATTTGTGTCGGTATCCCGATAGCGGGGCGGAATCGTTCAGAAGTAGAAGGACTTATCGGCTTCTTTATTAACGGGTTGGTGATTCGCACTAAGCTCGAAGGTAATCCAAGTATTGTCGATTACCTTGGACGAGTAAAAGAAGCAGCGTTAGGTGCTTATTCTCATCAAGATATGCCAGCCGATTTACTTGCGGACGCGATGAAGCTGGACCGCAGTGCAGAGCATGCGCCGGGAGCACAAGTAGGTTTTGCATTACAAAATACGCCACAAGAAGCCGTCGGTACACAAGTTGGGGATATTGAATTAACACCGGTATTAAGAGAGCACAAGACGGCCAAGTATGAGTTTTCATTAATTCTTCAAGAGAATGATGCTGATTTTGGTGGTGTAGTAGAATTTAATACAGATCTTTTTGATGTCTCCACTATCGAACAGATGATGGCGCATTATGCTCGAATTTTAGAACAAATGGTCGACAAGCCAGAAGCCTTTCTTGATAACCTTAATGTGGTTGCTGAAAGTGAACTCTATTCTTTGTTAGATGTGGATTCTGAGCAATATGAGCTTAAATCATTGTCGCCAATGCAGCGTGATATGTATCTTGATACGTTGATGGAACCAGATAGCCTTAAAAATAGTATGGGTTACCATACTGTTGTAACAGGCCGCTTTGATATAAAACATTGGGAGGCAGCAGCGCAGAAAATTGTGGATGCTCAGCCTTTAATGCGATGTTCCATCATCGGTTCTGATTTGCCGTATTCTGATGTGGGCTATCATAAAATTGTTAAACAAAAGACCGTTAGTATTGATTATATCGACATATCAGGTGAGGAAACGTCAGATGAAAAAGCAGGGGATATTGCCGAGGCATTTATTTGGCGCCCTTATAGCGCTGCTTTAGATGAATTAACCGAATATTGCGTTTATAAATTGAATGCCGATAGACATCTCCTTGTATTTCGAATGAACCATTTGATTGCAGATGGCGTGAGTATGGTTTTACACGGGATGCAGAATGTATCGGGAATGGAGGCTGTTGCGGAAGGGCGGGAGCCTCCATCTATTCCTCCTATGTTTGATCAACACGTTAGCAGTAATAGTAAAGCGGTTGATAGTCCAGAAGTGTTAGCGTATTGGAAAGAAAAGGGACAGACTTTGGAGGCGTTAGATTTTTCAATCCCTCCACAAGCGATTAATGAGAACGATACTCCTGAACGTGTAGAGAAAAGACTGAGGGTTAGCGATGAACATTGGGTGGAAGTGCAAAAATACTGCACTGAACGTAAAATTCATCCGTCTTTGTATTTTAAAGCCATTTATATATTGTTAATCAATACCTATTGTCGAGGCGAATCAGATTTTTATATATCGGAAGTGCTTTCTGGACGACGAGGTTTCCATAAAATGACATTTGGTAATTATTTTCAAATAATGCCGATGGTGATTCCTCATGACCTGTTTGAAAATAGTGCAGATATTAAGGAACTGTTTGAACATATTAAAGGGTATAAGAAGAGCATAAAAGGTGTTGAAAATATATCCCTCCTAGCGCAACGACAGTTGCTGCCTCAAGGGCGCTTTGCATTTATGTTTAACTATTACAACTTTATCCCGCAAGTGGTTTTGTTTGGAGAAAAGATAACAGTAAAAGGTTATCCGCAGGTTCAGAATGGTCCAATTCAATTTGTTGCACATGAACAAGATGGGTATATGGATCTTGTTCTCATTTATTTAAGCAACCACTTTGCGGACCTGGGGTTCCTAGAACGCTTTGTTCAAATTAGTCAAAAAATTGTTGCTGGCAATGAGAGTATCAGTTCACTTGAATATGTTTTACCAGAAGAGAAAGAGAAACAGTTGCAGCAATGGCAAGGTGATAAAGTGCCGATGCCTGATGTTGGTTCGGTTGTTGAGCTTATTGAGCAGCAAGTGCAAGTAAGCCCGAATGCAATAGCGGTTCAATATGGTGAAGAAACCATTAGTTACCTTCAGCTTAGTGAGCGAAGCAACCAGCTCTCTCAATATTTGAGCGAGCAGGGAGTCGTGGCTGGAGATAGAGTAGCACTGTGTTTCGATCGATCTATCGATATGATGGTTGCTGTATTGGGTGTATTAAAAACGTCTGCTGCCTATGTTCCAATGGATTCAACGTATCCCTCAGAAAGATTGGTTTATATGTTGGATGACTCATCTGCAAAGTTACTGATAACCCAACAATGTGTGGTCGATCGTTTGACGTCCGAAGGCGCAGATTTATCGGGCCGACCTTTGTTAGTGATGAATACTGGTGCCTCCCAAATGCTCGAGACTATGAGTAAGTCGTTACCAGATACCTTGCCATCTCGAGATAATCTTATTTATATCATTTACACCTCTGGTTCAACTGGACAGCCAAAAGGGGCGGCGGTAACACATGGTGGTGAATTAAACTTGTTGGATTGGTATACCAAGGAGTTAAGCGTTACGGCTGATGATCGCTTTATGCTTGCTAGTGCATTTGGATTTGATCTGACACAAAAGAATTTATTTGCATGTTTAACAAAAGGCGGCAGATTGGTGATTCCGAAAATGGACCACTATGACGTAGATGTGCTTGTCAGTACGATTGTGGAACACCAGGTAACGATAATAAATAGTGCGCCAAGTGCCTTCTACCCGATCGTAGAGGATAGTAACAAACGTGGTTATCCATTCGCCTCGATTAGGCATCTGGTGTTGGGTGGAGAGCCGATTAACAAGGCCTCCATATCAACGTGGTTAGGTATTGATGCTGTTAATTGCCAAGTAATCAACAGTTATGGGCCGACGGAATGTACTGATGTTGTGGCTTGTCATGTTCTTAATGATGAGGAAAGTACGGGCTCTGCTCCAGGTGTTATACCTGTCGGTAAGCCGGTTCAGAACACTGAAATTTATGTGGCTGATTCCCAAGGGAAGTTACTACCTGAAGGAATCGTCGGAGAGCTTTGTGTTGCCGGCGCAGGATTAGGGCAAGGTTATCTTGGTAATCCAGAACTGACAGGGCAAGTGTTTGTGGACAACCCTTACAGTGAGGGTAACTGGTATCGAACGGGTGACCTTGTTCGTTACTGGCCAAGTGGTGATCTTGAATACGTAGGTCGTAAAGATTTTCAGGTGAAACTGCGTGGCTTACGTATTGAGCTAGGAGAAATTGAATCCGCTCTCGGTAAGCAAGATGTCGTTGTTAGTAGTCTTACATTAGTTAATGAAGATCAACTTATTTCATATGTTGTCACTGATGGTGAATTTAGTGAAAGTCAGTGCCGTAATGCGCTGCGAGGTTACTTGCCTGAATATATGATTCCGGCGGTGGTTATATCACTTGCTGATTGGCCGTTGACCCCAAACGGAAAAATAGATCGAAAAGCACTACCATCACCCGATGAAAAGGTTGGTGTTGAATACGTGGCGCCACGAAATGAAACTGAGGAAAAATTAGCTCGTATTTGGGGTGAGGTTCTCAGCGTTGATCAAGTGGGAGTATATGACAATTTCTTTGATCTTGGCGGACATTCTCTATTGGCTGCTCGTGTTGTGTCTAAATTCAGAAAGGAGTTTGAAGTAGATATACCATTACGTTCATTGTTTGAGTTGCACACTATTTCTGATATTGCAGAATACTTGGATACCATGATATGGGCTGCTAAGAATGCTACTGGTGGAGCGCTCGAGTCGTCCGAAGATGAAAATCGTGATGAAGGTTTTCTATAAGGCTCTAATAAAAGTTGCAACAAATTAAAGAACGCTCTTAAGAACGCTATTTTTGATAGGGTTATCGTTGGGTAATCGAGTTAAAAATAGCGCTTGTTGCGTGACTGAAATTGACTGGTTGGTCAAGCTAAAGTGGGAATGTAGTAAATGGTTAGTTCAGTAGTAGAAAAATTCCAAGCATTATTTGTACATCGATATTGGCCTGTCTTCTTAGCGCTATTTTGTTTGTTGTTAACTGCGCCGGTTTTAAGAGGGCATCTTAAAACGGATGATCTATTCCATCGTATTGTTTTGCAAGGGTCCACTACTTTATATGAACAGGGTTACGAGGCGGCTAAGCCTGATAAAACGTTCCTAGAATCCGTGAATAGCCTTTTTTCTTTTGTAAAAAAAGATCAACAAAATCTGTCTGAATTACAAGCCATAGGAGTTGTTAATCAGTGGTGGGCGGACCCCGATATGCAGCTAGCATTCTGGCGGCCACTGTCTGCTGCAACCCATTGGTTAGATTATAAACTTTGGCCTAATAGCCCGACAATGATGTTATTCCAAGATATGGTATGGTTTAGCTTCCTTGTTTTTGCTGTTGCGTTATTTTTTAGGGAGCTGAAACTGTCGCTAGCGGTTGCCGGCTTAGCGTCATTGTTGTACGCCATTGATTTTAGTTTTGCCAGCCCGTTATCGTGGATTGCGAATCGGAATGGGGTTATTGCAGCTTTTTTTGGTGTGACAGCTGTTCTCTTGCATATTCGTTGGCGTAAAGATGGGGGGGTGCTTACGGGTATTCTAGCGCAAGTGATTCTCTTTGCTGCATTGTTAAGTGCAGAGGCTGGTATTGCGAGTGTTGCCTATATAGGGGCTTACACTTTTTGCTTGGAAGAGGGGAGGTGGAGGAAGCGTATTTTGTCACTGCTACCTGCATTTTTTGTCGTTGTGGGTTGGCGTGTCCTTTATCGATACCTCGATTACGGAGCATTAAACACTGGGTTGTATTTGGACCCAATACAGGATGGCATTGTTTTTATTGGCGCTACTTTAGAGCGGTTGCCCTTTCTGCTGTTTAGTCAGTATGCCGGTGTTGATAGTGTTTATAATTTGTTATCACCGCAAGTTAAGTCAGTTGTGCTAGGAGGCACGATAGTTTGCTTGCTTATTTTTCTGGCCGCATTTATTCCAATGCTTAAGATGAACCCCGTTGCGCGGTTTTTGCTGATGGGGTCTGTATTGGCTGCAGTACCTTCTTGTGCTATTGCGTTGCCGAGCGGCCGACTACTATTTATTGTGTCTGTTGGAGCATCGGGTCTGGTGGCAATGCTGTTGGATAAGGCGTATCAAGAATCGTTACATGGGTATGTGACAACTGCCCAAGTAACGTTGTCGAAAGTAGTTCGTTGGTTTTTTATCACTGCGCATTTGGTCGTTACACCGTTGGTTTGGTTGTTGGTGATGGTCTCCTTGGGATCGGGTGGTGTTTATAGCGTTCCTGCGGGAATTGATTTGGATATGGTTGAGGATATAGCTGAGAAAGATGTTGTTATTATCAACGCGCCCAATCCATTTCTATTTTTGTATATTTTATTTCACGATGACCATGATACCGCTGATTCTGCGAAAGAGTTGAATATTATTGCTCCAGCCTACACGGATATGACCATTACTCGAATGTCCGACAACACGTTTGAATTAGTGGCCGAAGAGGGCTTGATGTTGACAGCGAAAAGTCACCTGGATACCTCTAGAGGTGGTATGGCGAGTACGCTGTATGCGATAAAAATATATAACAGTGTTTTCCGTAGCGCTAGAAAACTGTTTTCTGTTGGCGATAGGTTTACTACGCCGGGGATGAGTATATTGATAAAAGAAGTGTCTTCAATTGGAGAACCAACACGAGTGTTGTATGAATTCGATAAGGCTGAAGATAAGACCTGGTTAATATGGAACAGTGCTACAGAAATGTACTCTGAGATAGCGCTACCTCAAAAAGGAGAAGTATTACATTTTTCGAGTACTATCGAATAGCCATACAATGCTGATGGCCAGCCATCAGCCTCATCTTTTGTGGTTAGGTAAATATCCTCATCTGTGACTTTTTTTGGTTGTTTCCTATTTGGACATCACCAATAAGTTGGTGATTATGGCCATAGACAATTCCTCATACAACGCCTGGCACAAGCTTTTCAATCCTAAATAGTACCATTACATGACAGCTTTCATGAAGCTTGGCTCAACTACAGGGAGAACTTTAGCTAGAAACGCATGTATCAATAATAAATCGAGTGTTATTTAGGCTGAATTTCAATGATTCGAAGGGCTTAACACTATGATCTTGTTAGCTTTCGGCAGTCTTTTTACCCATAACAGTGTAATATTCTGAGAGTCATAATAATATCGCCAAAAATGATTTATTGGTCTATAAGTAAATCATTTTGAGACGCTAATGCGCTGCTAACCCCACACCTTCTGCAGCCGTTTTCTTGTCTCGCATATAACAAAAATTAAAAGGTGCTGTATGTCCGTTGTTGAGTTGTTGTCCTTCCTTGCTAAGAAAGATATTCGTTTGTGGTTAGATGGGGATAATCTCCGTTTTAGTGCACCGGAGGGAGCATTTACTGCTGAGATAAAAGGTCAAATTGTAGGGAATAAACCGGCAATTATTGAATTCCTTAAGCAAGCGCAGAAATCAACAGCGGAAACCATTAAAACCGTTTCTAGAGACTTGCCTTTGCGAGCATCATACGGTCAACAACGCCTTTGGTTGTTGGACCAGCTTAACCCCGGTGATGTGACCTACAATATGCCGACGGCATTACGTATTAAAGGGTTTATTGATCCCGCGATATTGGATCAAGCTTTTAAGGCAATAGTAGAGCGCCACGAGTCTCTTAGGACGCATTTTGAAGAAAAGGACGGAGAGCCGTTTCAGGTTATATCCAAGGCTGGGCAGTGGAGTTTGGAGCAAATAGATTTATCCAAGCTTTCCGATAGTGAAAAAGAAGCACAAATTACCCACTGGGTTAACGAAGATGCATTAACCTCATTTCATCTCAATGAGGGGCCTCTTTTTCGGGGCAAACTCATCACTGTAAATACAGCGGATTCCGGTACTCCAGAATTTGTATTGATTGCTTGCATGCACCATATCATTTCAGATGGTTGGTCAATGGAAGTACTGGTGAAAGAGATGATGGCCTTTTATATGTCCAAGGCCACAGGTTCCCCGGTAATGTTGTCTGAATTACCTATTCAGTATGCAGATTTTTCTGCGTGGCAGCGAGATTGGGTTGATAGTGATGAACTAAAAGAGCACTTGACCTATTGGATGGGAGCTCTTGAAGGTGCTCCTCCCGTCTTAAGATTACCGACAGATAAGCCTCGCAGTGAGTTGGTGAGTAACCGAGGGGCAGTTTATAAATTTGAAATGCCTGCTGAATTGTCTGCTCAAGTTGAGACATTTTGCGAGCAGAACAAATTAACACCCTACATGGTGACACTGGGTACTTGGCAGTTGTTATTGTCCCGTTACGCGAATACTAATGATGTCGTTGTGGGTGCGCCGGTGGCCGGGCGAGATCGTGGAGAAACGCAAGACCTTATCGGTTTCTTTGTGAATTTGTTGATGATGCGATTAAAACTTGATGGTTCATTAACGGTTGATGCGTTTTTTCAACGTGTTCGTACAATGGTATTGGATGCTTTTGGACACCAAGATTTACCCATTGATATGTTAATGGATGAAATGGAGATTGAGCGCCAACCCGGATATTCGCCATTAGCGCAAGCTGCTTTTCAGTTAATAAATGCGAAGGCGGGGGATGATGGTAAGGCGATGGGCGTTGGTCCATTGGAAGTATCTGAAATACCGTCCTCAAGTACGTCCGCTCGAATGGAAATGGTGTTGGGTGTTGCTCGACAGGAGTTGGCTGTAACAGGTAACGCTACCTCAAAAATGTATGATTATTCTGGTAGCTTAGAATACAACACCGATTTATTTAATGAATCCACTGTTGCTACAATGGTTGAGCAATACCAACATATTCTTTTAGCCTTAACGGATAGCCAACAAAAAACGATAGAATCAATACAGCTGTTTAGCGAAAGTGAATTGCTGACCGCGTTAGGTGGCGATTCCACAAATGATAAGTTATTGCCGTTAAATTCTTATCAGCGTGATTTTTATCTTGCGTATAAGGTTAAACCGGAGAGCTTTGAAAACTCTTATGGTATTAGTGTTGATGTACCCGATGATATTGATGTAGAAAAATTATCGCAGGCTATTCAGTTGGTTGCTAATGCTTTTGAAATGCTGCGAGCACGTGTGGTCGAGAGCCATCTTGCCACGACGGATGACGCCTATTTTGTTGTTCACAATGAAGTAACCACAGCTCTGGATGTTCAGCGTATTGAAGGAGGCCTTCAAACTGATCTTCAAGCCGACCTTCAAAAGTGTGCCGACACGTTAATGCACAAGCCCATCGACATTCTTCGCCAGCCTCTTGCTACATACCACTTGTTAGAAATGATAGGTGACGGGTCAGCCAATAGGAAGATATCCAAAAAGTTGGTTTTCTGTTACCACCATATATTGTTGGATGGGGCATCAACGTTCCTACATATGGATGCTGTATTACGTTGCTATGCTGAGGGCGAAGTAGGTGACGTGGATTCAAATACTTATACAGTGAATACGAACTATCAGAAATGGGATAAAACGCATGTGGATTCCGATAACGTATTATCCTTTTGGAACCAGCAATTAAAAACGGTAGAGGCATTACAATTCTCAATGCCAGAAACCTATCGTAAAAAGCAGAACATTAATGCCTTTAATGATGAAACTGTGTCTTTACGTGTTAATCCCGAATTGCAGGGTGGTATCACTGAGTATTGCCGACATCAAAATATCAGCTTGCCGTTATTCTTTAAGGGGGTGTACGGCATTTTGGTTCAGCATTATTGTCGTGCTGAAAATGACTTTCACGTTGCGGAGTTTCATGGAAATCGACGGGTAGCGAGTGATACGGAATTGGGCTGTTATTATCAACAGGTGCCAATGGTTTTTCCTATTAACTTGTTTTCTAAAGGTGCAACAGTTGCCGACCTGTTTAGTTACGAAAAAACATACCGGTCGCAGGTGCAGGCATACCGTTCAATTTCACTAAGTCAGCAGGCGAATATATTACCGCAGGCTCCTACAGTATTTATGTACAACTATTATAACTTTGTTTTAGATCGTTCTATTCAAGGTGAAACGCTTAACCCTGTGATGTCTGCCCCTAAGGTAGAGCAGGGTGTGCAGCTGATTGTGGGAGAGCTTAGTGATGGTGTTGAACTTAGTTTACGATATGATCTCGATAGTTTTGTTGATTTGTCCATGCTTGATCGCATGGTGTTTATTGCTGAGCAAGTTGTTTCAGGTAAAGCAGAAACAATGGGTCAGTTGAATTATGTTCTCGAAGATGAACAAAACTCCCTTCGCCTTGTGGGCGGTACTGAACTAAATGCTAATCTAAATAAAGAATTAAATACGGAATTAACTACTGATCTAAACACTGAATTGCATATTGTTCAGTGGTTCGAGTCTCAAGTGACTCAGTCGTCGGATAATATCGCTCTTGTATATGATGATAGTACGTTAACCTATAAGGAACTTAATACCAAAGCTAACCAGTTGGCTCGCTATTTGACAGAGCAGGGTGTTGTTGCGAATAGCAGGGTGGGTATATGTTTAGATCGTTCAATCGACCTTGTTGTGTCTATTCTAGCGGTATTAAAAGCCGGCGGTGCTTATGTTCCAATGGACGCAAACTACCCCAAGGAACGTCTGAGATTTTTGGCAAACGATTGTAAAGCTCCGCTTGTTATCACGCATTCAAATGTTGCAGATCGCCTACCTAACTTTGAGAATACATTTTTAATTGATAGCGAGTGGCCACAGGTTGAGACACAAGAAAGTAGTAATTTGGATGTAGATATTTCTGAAAATGATCAGATTTATATAATTTATACATCTGGATCTACTGGTCAACCAAAAGGTGCGGTAGTCACCCACAGCGGTGAGTTAAATCTACAACACTGGTATACCCAAGAGATGCAGTTTTCTCCGGCTACCAAAACTCTACTGGTCAGTGCTGTAGGGTTTGATTTAACACAAAAGAATCTGTTTGCGGTGCTGTTGCAAGGAGGGACTTTGGTTATCCCGAAGATGGATCTTTATGATGAAGAATTGTTGGTAGCGTTAATAGAACAACATCAGGTCAGTGTTGTAAATTGTGCTCCCAGCGCATTTTATCCTTTGGTCGAGACGGCATCTTTTGATAACTACAAAGCGTTATCCTCACTTAAACACGTTGTACTTGGTGGTGAACCTATTCAGCTGCCGCTGTTATACCCTTGGTTAGCCAGCGATACATCCCAAGCGCAGTTAATTAACAGTTATGGACCAACAGAATGTACTGATGTGGTGGCGTTTCACCGCCTTACGGATATTACAGCGTCCGATCAAATTATACCTATTGGACTGCCAATTCAAAATACGCAGTTAACTATTCTAAATGATAACAACCAACAGGTGGCCCCGGGGTGTGTTGGGGAGTTATGTATATCAGGTGCGGGTGTTGGTTTAGGTTATCTAGGACGTGATGAGCTAACAAAAGAAGTCTTCGTAGAGAACCCTTTTGCCGAAGCGAATTCTTTTACAGAGAATACGTTACCAAAGAGCAGTGATAGTTCATTGTTGTATCGTACGGGTGACTTGGTACGTTATCAAAAAGATGGCAACTTGGTGTATGTAGGCCGTAAAGATTTCCAGATCAAGTTACGCGGTTTGCGTATTGAATTGGGTGAGATTGAATGGTCATTGCAACAGCTGGCAGACGTAAAAGATGGATTGGTTCTGCTTAAAAATGAGGAACTTGTTGCCTACGTTGTCTCTGATGTCTCTCAGATACTTGAGTGGCGTGATCAATTACGTCAACACCTGCCTGAATATATGGTGCCAAGTGTACTAGTTGTGCTACCACAATGGCCGCTAACGCCTAACGGAAAAGTGGATCGTAAAGCATTGCCGGAACCATCAGATTCCGAAAATTCGAAAGCGGAATATATAGCACCGAGAAGTGAGCTAGAAACACAGCTTTGTTTGATTTGGAGTGATGTGTTAGAAACGCCCAAGATTGGAGTGTTAGACAATCTATTTGATCTTGGTGGAAACTCATTGCTCGCCACGCGTATTATTTCTCGGGTGAAGAAGACGTTTGAAGTTGATGTGCAAGTACGAGATTTGTTTTTATCGCCAACGGTTTCAGATTTGGCAATGTTAGTGCGACATGCTCAAAAGGGTGGTATCTCCAAGGCACCAGAAATGAAAACGGTGGATAAGACGAAACCGTTACCAATTTCATTTGCTCAGCAGCGTTTGTGGTTCCTGGATCAGCTTGATCCGGGTACACCTGTATATAATATGCCAGGAGCGATACGTCTGGAAGGCGCCTTAGATGTTGAATTGTTGAGCCGTGTATTCTCCGAGATTATTAATCGACATGATAGCTTGCGCACTCGATTTGCCAGTATTGATGAGCAGCCCCATCAGATTATTGAGCCTAAAGGTGATTGGTCTATAGAGTGCTTGGATATTTCTCAAATCCCGGAGGAAGATAAAGACCTCGAGGCACTACGGCAAGCACAAAAAGAAGTGAGCTTTAGCTTCAATCTACAAACGGGACCATTGATTCGAACGCGGCTATTAAAACTTTCTGAAAAGTCACATGTTCTTATCGTCAATATGCATCACATTATTTCTGATGGATGGTCAAACGGTATATTGATGAGTGATTTGGTACGAATTTACGATGCGTTTAGTAGTGGTCGTCCATCACCACTGCCTGATTTGAAGATTCAGTACGCAGATTTCTCGGTATGGCAACGGGATTGGTTGCAAGGCGAAGTATTACAAGAGCAGATTGATTTCTGGAAAGGTCAATTGGCCGATGTGCCAGTATTAGAATTACCCTTTGATAAAAAGCGTGGAGCCAAACAAACATTTAGTGGCGCTTTTGAAAAGATTGTTTTTGATGAAGGTCTTACAACCAAGATTAATCAGTTGGCCCGTTCTCGTGGAGCGACCCAGTATCAAATCATGTTGGCGGCTTTTAATGTGTTGCTGCATAAGTATTGTGGACAAGATGACTTTGCTGTGGGTACACCCATTGCGAATCGAAATCGCACCGAACTGGAAGGTATTATTGGGTTTTTTGTTAATACGTTAGCGTTGCGAGCACATTTTGAACCTGGAGAATCTTTTGTTCAGCAATTGGAACGTGTACGGGAACATTCCTTGGATGCCTATGCGTATCAAGATGTACCTTTTGAACGTTTGGTAGAGGAGCTGAATGTACCCCGGGAAATGAGTCATTCCCCGATATTTCAGGTGATGTTTAACTTAGTTAACAACACGGGACAAAGTAATGGTGAAAGTGCTGTTCAATTGCCTGGGTTGAAAATAAGCGCCGTCGGTGAAAAGCATGAGAACGTCAAATTCGACCTAATGTTAGACCTAATGGAAATTGATGGTCAGTTGCAAGGAAGCTTAGGGTTTAACACCGACTTGTTTTTGCCAGAATCTGCTACACGAATGGTTGAACATTTTGCTTCATTGTTACAGGAGATAGTGAAGACTCCCGAATTACCATTGCAACAGATACAGTGGTTAACCAAAGAAGAAAATTATCGTCAGCTGGTTGAGTGGAATCAGACGGTAGTGGACTACCCCAAAGATAAAACCATCCATGAGTGGTTTGTACAGCAGGCGAAAGCTACGCCGAAAAATGTTGCAGTGCAAATGGGGGCTGAAAAACAAACCTATCAACAATTAGATGAAGCATCGAATAAAATTGCTCGGTACTTGTTGGAAAAAGGCGTATCTGTTGGAGATAAGGTTGGGCTTTGTCTTGATCGCTGCATGGATTTAATGCCAACGATACTGGGTATATTAAAGGCAGGAGGCACCTACATACCATTAGATGCTAGTTATCCTCATGGCCGTATTACGTATATTATCGAGAATTCCGGTATTCAGCAGGTGCTTACGCGTAGCGATATAGCGACAGAGTTGCCAGAAGGGGATTGGCAGTATATTTCGCTGGATCAAGATAAGGCTGCTATCAACAATTGTGACAATGCTGCACTGGATGTTTTAGGCAGTGCAGATCAATTGCTTTATATGATCTACACCTCAGGTTCAACAGGTCGGCCAAAAGGCACTGGTGCATTTCATCGTGCTGAAGTGAATTTGTTGTCCTGGTATTGTCGTGAATTTACGATGACTGAGAGTGATAATGTACTCTTGATGAGCGCGATTGGGTTCGATTTAACTCAGAAGAATTTCTTTGCGCCTTTGGTTACAGGCGCAACGCTGGTGCTGCCAGAGTTTCAAGAGTATGACCCAGACGCTCTTGTTACTACTATTGACAAGCATCAGATCAGTTGGTTGAATTGTGCCCCTAGTGCATTTTATCCATTACAGGATGAACCTCAGAGTTGGCAAAGTATTAGTAGTTTACGCAATGTCTTCTTAGGTGGAGAGGCGATTAATTTACAACGATTACAAAATTGGTGTGAAGTTAGTCCTTGTGCGCTTATTAATAGTTATGGACCGACAGAATGTACGGATATAGCAACCTGGCATCGGCTGGATGTTGAAGAGGGTATTCAATCTGGATCAGTACCGATAGGGCGCCCCAATGATAACGTTAAACTTTATGTGGTTGACGCTTCTAACCACATTGTTCCGGTTGGCGCTATTGGAGAGCTTTGTATTGGCGGAGATAGTGTTGGGCCAGGCTATGTATTTGATATGGAATTAACCGCAGAAGCCTTTGTGGAAAACCCTAATGTAAAAAGTTCAAGTTCGAAAAATCCAGAAATAATGTATAAAACAGGGGATTTAGTACGTTATCGACAAGATAGCGTGATTGAATATTTGGGTCGTAGAGATCATCAAATTAAATTACGCGGATTCCGAATTGAAACTGACGAAATCCAAGCAGTAATAAACGAAGAATCTAATGTTACTGAATCGCTCGTTGCTGTGGTTAATCATCCTCAGATGGGACAGCAACTCATTGCATGGGTTGTTTGTACATCAAGTGCAGATCAAGAACAATTACAAGCGACACTAAAACAGAATCTCGGTTTTATGTTACCGGGTTATATGGTGCCCTCTGCATTTGTCATGATGGACGTATTTCCATTGACACCCAATGGAAAGATAGATCGAAAAGCGTTACCTGAGGCTGATTTTGAAGGGGCTGAAGAAGATTTTGTAGAACCAGAAGGCGTAACTGAGCAGGCTCTGGCTGCGATTTTCTCAAATGTTTTGGGTGTCGAAAATGTCAGTGCAACAGCGAACTTTTTTGATATCGGTGGACATTCATTGTTAGCAACTCAAGCGGTAGGGCGTATTAAAGCGCATTTTTCTGTTGACCTACCGCTGAGACAATTGTTTGAAGGGCCAACGGTTCGTGAGATTTCGGCACATATTGAAATGGCTATCGTCAGTGGTGTGCAATTAAATATTCCCGATTTGGTTGTTGTTGATCGAAGTAAACCACTGCCATTGTCATTTGTTCAGCAGCAGTTGTGGTTGCTAGATCAGTTGGAACCTGGAACGTCCGCTTATAATATGCCCATTGCATTGCGCTTAAAAGGTGAGCTGGATCGCAAGGTGCTTAATGCCGCAATATCTACAATTGTCGAACGACATGAAACGCTGCGTAGTAATTTTATATTAGATGGTGATACCCCTCGAGTTATCATTCATGAGCCTAAGCCTTGGCATGTTGATGTTATTGATTTAAGCGGACTTACAACTGAGCAACAAGATGCAGAAATAGCGAAGCAATCACAGCTCGAATTTTCCAAAGGGTTTTCTCTAAGTGAAGGCACGTTGTATAGAACAACATTGCTGCAAATTAGAGGGGCTGAAGGGGATAATCAAGAATGGGTATTCTTGTCCACGATGCATCACATGATATCCGATGGCTGGTCGATGGATGTTATGGTGCAAGAACTTGGCATGTTGTACGCAGCACTCAATGATCAAAGCCGCCCTGCATTACCGAGCTTGCCAGTACAGTACGTGGATTATGCAGCTTGGCAACGAGAGTGGATGCAGGGAGATGAATTAGAAAAACAAATCAACTATTGGCGTGAACAGCTTGATAATGAATATGCAGTACTGGATTTGCCAACAGACTTTCCTCGGCCAATGGTACAGTCCTCAAATGGCGGGGCGGTAAAGTTAGCCGTTCCTGAAGATACCATAGAGCGTTTACAGCGTTATGCGCAGGGGCAAGGTGCAACCTTGTTCATGGCATTACTAACAGCCTTTAATGTGGTATTACACCGTTACAGTAATCAAGAACGTATTAATGTTGGTATCCCTATAGCGGGGAGAAATCGCGTTGAAACCGAACCGCTCATCGGCATGTTTATTAATACAGTTGTTATTGGAACTGATCTTTCGGGCGAGCCAACCTTTGAAGAACTGTTAGGTAGAGTAAAAGACCAGTCTTTAGGTGCGTTCTCTCATCAAGCGTTGCCGTTTGAGAAAATCGTGACGGAGTTAAAACCTAAGCGAGATCTCAGCCGTACACCATTTTTCCAAGTATTCTTCAATTTATTGAACCTGCCAGAAACCTCTCAACAGGTATCAGGGTTAAGCATTGAATCATTGGCAGCAGCAGAGGGTGATGCACACTCGAAGTATGATTTAAACTTATACGCCAAGCAAATTGGAAAAGGTTTGCAATTTTATATGGTGTATAACGCAGACTTGTTCAAACGCTCTACTGTTGAGAGATTATTGACGCATTTGAACCAATACTTGAGCGAGGTTGTTAGCAATCCAGTATCTCGTATTTATGATGTAGAATTAGAAAAAACGTCATCTGTCGTGCCAGACCCAACCGCTACGTTAGTAGAAGAGGCCTTTGATAACCCCATAGCAGTACTTGAAAAGCTAAGTCAAAGCCAAGCTGACGCTATCGCATTGGTTGATAAGCATCAAACCTTGTCTTATGGTGCGCTTAATCAACGGGTTACTACCGTCGCATCAGCATTAAGTGTTGCGATAGGGGATTTGTCAGGAGAATTGTCAGAAGAGTTGTCTGGAAAGACAGTCGCTATTTACGCACAACGTAGCGCCGCATTGGTTGTTGCTTTGTTAGGTACCATAAAAAGTGGTGCAGCATTTTTTGTTTTGGACCCTTCTTATCCAGAAGAGAGACTTAGTCAGTATATCTCTATTGCCAAACCTTCAGCAGTTATAAGCTTGCATGATGTAATGCCTGAAGTATTGCAACAATCTGTATCACAGCAGGTGGGAGGTGCCGTTCTGCAGATAAACGTAGATGGAGAGCTTGTTGATAATAAATGGGGAAGTGGCTTTTCTGATAACGAAGCATTTGTGTCAAATAGTGATAATCAGCGTCTCGCTTACGTTGCCTTTACATCGGGTACAACGGGAGAACCTAAGGCAATATCTGGGACGTTAAATCCAATCGCCCACTTTGTTGATTGGTATAAGAAAACCTATGATTTGTCTGCTGTTGATAGTTTCAGTATGCTCTCAGGGCTTGCTCATGATCCGCTTCTAAGAGATATATTTGTACCATTATCCTTGGGTGCATCACTACACATTCCTGCAGCGGATGTTTTGAACAATCCAACGGAACTTGTGCAATGGATGAAAGCCCAGGAAATTACGATAACGCATCTAACACCTGCGATGAGCCAACTAATGACAGGGGCTGTTGCGTGGGAAAGCGAGGAGGGTGTTCCTGAAACACACCAGCTATCTGCTTTACGATATGCAGTATTTGGTGGGGATAGATTAACAGCAAAAGTTGTGAAAGCGATGTCAGCTTACGCCAATAACGTATCTTGCATTAACTTCTACGGGGCAACGGAAACACCGCAGGCAATGGCTCATTGTCAAGTCAGCAGTAAGGGTGTATTCCAACATCTGTCTGAGCTGAGTGGGAAGAGCGGGACGGTATCTGACACCCAAGGGTTACCTATTGGTAATGGAGTTGATGGTGTTCAGATACTTATTGTGACAGAACAAGGTCGCTTAGCAGTACCCAATGAAGTCGGTGAAATTGTTATACGTTCTCCGTATTTGTCCCAGGGTTATCTTGGAGCGAATGCTCGAGATGAAAAAGAAGAACGATCAGCGTTTTCCATCAACAGCTTTACTGAGAATTCTGAGGATCGTGTTTATCGTACCGGTGATAAAGGTCGATACCTGAATGATGGAAGTGTAGAGTTTTTAGGAAGGCTTGATCATCAAACAAAAATCCGAGGTTATCGTGTTGAGCCGATTGAAGTTCAGCAAGCCATTAATTCCGTAAGTGGTATTAAGGCATCGGTTGTTGTGGATTGCCTCGATCAACGAGGTGATATTTCGTTAGTTGCGTATGTGGTTTCTGATGCACCGATAGATGAAAGTGGTGATGATACGGTTAACTTGGACTCCTTACGCTTAGCGCTGCGAGCACGGTTACCTGAATATATGGTGCCATCGGCATTTATCACTATTGATGAGATTCCGTTAACGCCTAACGGAAAACTGGATAAGCGAGCATTACCTGATGCCGCTTCTGCATTTGTTGATGATGAATATATAGAACCTAGAACGGATATTGAGCGAGCCGTTGCAGAAATTTGGCAGGCGGTAATAAAGATTGAACAGATTAGTGTGATGTCTAACTTTTTTGATATTGGTGGTCACTCGTTATTAGCAACACAAATAGTATCCCGCGTTGAAGCCCTTTATGAAGTTAAGTTTCCACTTAAAGTCCTGTTCCAAAATGCAACGATTGAAGGTATGGCGAGTTATATTGATACTACGTTATGGGCAAGGGGTGATCAGGATGAAACAGATAACGTGGAAGATGACGATGATATGGAAGAGTTTGAGATATAAAAGGGCGATCTATTAGTCACTCACATTAGCTACTCATATTAGATACGAACATAAATTAAAGAGGAATGATCTGAGTGTTAGACGCGGACCTACAATCAACAAGCTGCCTATGTGGCAGTGTTAAAATCACGGCTTCGATGGTTAATCCAAAATTTACCGTGTGCCATTGTGAAACATGTAGAAGTTGGGGAGGAGGCCCTTTTTTTGCAGTGCAGTGTGGAGCAGATGTTGGCATTGAAGGTGATGACAAGGTGAGTGTTTATCAATCCTCCCTATGGGCCTCTAGAGGGTTTTGCTCCGACTGCGGCACTCACCTGTTTTATCGATTAAATAAAACGGGTGAATATAATATGCCAGTAGGGTTGTTCCCAGGGTTGGAAGGTCTGGAGATGAACATGCAGTATTTCAGCGACAAGCGACCAGATTATTACTGCTTTTCTAATGAAACAAAAGAAATGACAGAAGCAGATATTCAAGCGTACTTTGCCTCTCAGTCGTGAAAATTGAAATTAAGGTTGAAGTTAACGCCATTAAAAAAGGTTAAGCGTGTGTTAAAAGTATTCGTTGTTATTTTGAGTATCGTTCCACTTCATGCATTTGCATCACAGTTCACACAAGATTTGGCGAATGCCGCAATTGAAAGAACGACGCACAATGTAACCTACGATGGTTCCTATTTTTCACTCAGCTATCCAAATGGTGATGTACCGTCTAGTGTCGGAGTATGTACGGATGTGATTATTCGCACTTACCGGACGCTGAATATAGATTTCCAAAAGCTCGTTCACGAAGATATGTTGTCAAATTTCGATGAATATCCATCGAAGCGAATATGGGGTTTAACAAAACCAGACAAAAATATAGATCATCGACGAGTGCCAAATCTTCAAGTTTTTTTGTCGCGCCATGGCGTTGTATTACCGATTACAAAAAAGGGGGGAGACTACAAAGTAGGGGATATTGTTACCTGGATGTTGCCTGGGAATTTACCGCACGTTGGGATTATTTCGAATAAGGTAGATAAAATCACCCAGTATCCATTGGTGGTCCATAATATTGGTGCTGGACCGAAGCTCGATGACATGCTCTTCAGTTACAAAATAACGGGTCATTACCGATACGAGCCGTGATTATGTGAAGAGATCCACTGTTGAGGCGTTTTCCCAATCCCCCCCTAAATGCACGATGAAATGCACTGGGCTCAGAGTAACCGAATAGCGGGGTTATTGTTTCTACGTACTCCTTCTCGAATATTGGGTCTAACTACAAGTGTTAATCTAGATATAGATAGCAAGAAAACATACACAAACCTTTATGGCCCAGTAATGGCGGGGCTTAAAGTGCCGCGGATTCAACTCTGCAGTGCATCAAAATTTAGGCAGCTACTGCATCGCAATAGTTGCTCATTAATTGGCGTGGTGTTCTGTACGCCAAATCTTTTCGTGGTCTTAGGTTTAATCGTCTAACTGCTCTATTTACAGCAGCTTGTGACACTAGTTTGAAGTCTGTATCTCTCGGAAAGTATTGGCGCAGAAGACCATTTGTGTTTTCGTTTAATCCTCGCTCCCATGAGCTATATGGGTGAGCAAAA
>CAJXZM010000049.1 GCA_913063125.1 uncultured Gammaproteobacteria bacterium
ATCAATACGTCAGTATTTAATACACCACCTTGAAGATCTACAATACGTCGAAGAAACGTCGATTCATCACCCCGAAAGTGATGCGTTATTTCATTCGTTACAGGTGTATCAATTAGCGCTAGCACAATCAAACGACCCCCGCCTACACTGCGCAGCATTGCTCCACGACATTGGAAAATCAATGGATTATCCCAATCACGCAGGCGTAGGTGCCGACGCGATCGAGCATTATTTCTCACCTAAAATAGTATGGCTTGTTCGCCATCATCTTGACTTACTCTCTCGGCAAAAAAGGACCCGTAAGCAATGGAAAGGGTCGAAAAGATTAATCGACTTAGAGAAATTACGGCGCTGGGATCTGCAAGGTAGAGATGTTGACGCAGAGGTCATGTGCGTAACAGCTGCGGTTGATACGTTACTTCTTCACTATCTTATTATTTCAGACTTGTCTGATAACTACTAAACTCAATTAAGTCGGTGTTGTAACCACCGTCTTTTCTAGCATTTCTATTATCTTTCAAATATCCGACCGGTGTACCACTCGTGACTTGAAAGATAAATGGAAACGATATTTAGGCAACTATTCGACTACCGTCGACCTATTCTATGCGTAACACTCGATATGTAAAAGGCAACCCAAGAATTCGACAACTATTGGTGCGTGAGGCCGCCAGACTGATGTATGAAGAACACGTAAAACAATACCATGATGCCAAAAGAATGGCCGCCAAACGTATTTTTGGACAAGGCAACAAAGGCAATACCTATGTGCGATCTCAAGACCTACCCTCAAATGGAGAAATTAATGACGAGGTTGCGAAGCTAGCGAATTTCCATGAAGGCGACAACATATCCAAACAACTCTTTCTCATGCGCGTGACCGCGCTGGATATCATGCAAACGTTTGAAAGTTTTAACCCTAGACTGATCGGCTCTGTCAGCACAGGTAACATCAAGAAAAGCAGCGACATTGACATCCACCTCTTTCTCGATCACATTGAACATTTGGAAATGCAATTAGACGCATTGAGTTGGGACTATGAAAGAAACGACGTCACAATTAATCGCGCAGGGCGATATGTTGACTACACACATTTCTACCTCGAAAGACAGTTTCCAATAGAGCTCTCGGTCTATCAAACAAGTGACATCAAAATCCGGACTCGCAGCAGCACCGATGGCAAACCTATCAAACGCATCAGTTCTGACAAGCTATTACAAATGTTACTGGATGAGCATGGAGAAGAATGGTCCGGTTACCTTCAATCTTAGTGTCACTGCCTCATATCCAACAGCACCTAGAGCTTCTCAATCTGCTGCTGTTTTGCGAATAGATGCAAAAAAAAACCTCTACACTTGAGACTTTAACTCTACTGTATTTCCTTCTGGGTCTTTGATATATAAAGACGGCCCAAAACCTTGAGCACCATAACGTTTAGAAAAATCATCAACCGAAACACCATGGGACAACAAATACTGTTTTATCTCGACCTCAGAAATTGGTTTTAATTGCAGACAGAAATGATCAAGGTTGTTTTCCGTTAGCGTAGGTGCCCCACCACCAAGAACACCAAGCTGACTATCAACCACCACCAAATCTATCAAGGAGCTTCCTACACGAAGCTGGGTCAATCCTATGCCTTCAGCTGTTTCTCTCTCGATAGAACAACCAAGAATATCGCAATAGAAATGTGTCATCGCAGATAACTTGGTTGTTCTTAAAACAATATGATCAATTCCAGCTAATTCAAACATGCCCCTCTCCCAACCAAAGCCCTAGCGAACAGCACCTTAAACCTTCTATTCAAGATAGCATTTTAATAGTCTTATTCCCCAATTATAAAAATATCACACAGGAGCTAGTAAAGTAAAAAACTCATCTAAACTTGCAGGGTCATCAATGGTAGAAGGTACAACAAAATCCTCACCATGGGCTATTTGTCGAATAGCCTTACGTAACACTTTTCCTGATCGTGTTTTAGGTAAACGAGAAACCACGTGCATTTGATGGAAACACGCAATAGCTCCGATCTCTGCACGCACCAATGCGACAACATCTTTTCGCAATTGATCTTCCAATATATCAATACCGTCTTTTAAAATAACAAACCCAACGGGTAACTGCCCTTTTAAATCATCATTAATTCCAACCACTGCGCATTCTGCCACAGCAGAGTGCGCAGCCACTACCTCTTCCATTCGCCCCGTGGATAAACGATGTCCCGCAATATTAATGACATCATCTATTCGCCCCATAATGAACAAGTACCCTTCTTCATCAAAGTACCCACCATCACCAGAAAGGTAATAGCCGGGAATAGGGTCTAAGTAAACTTTCTTGAAACGAGAAAAATCTTGCCAAATACCCGGCAAACAAGAAGGAGGAAGGGGCAACTTCACAGCAATATTACCCTGCTCTCCCGTCGGTAACACACACCCTTCATCATCAATAATTTCAATATTAAAACCCGGTGTAGGTACACAAGATGAGCCAGGCTTAGTAGGCAAACGTTCTACCCCTACCATATTTGCAGCTATTGCCCAGCCTGTTTCTGTTTGCCACCAATGGTCTATTATAGGGCGCTGAAACCTTTCGTTTAACCAGTGGTAAGTTGGTGGATCTAGGCGTTCACCTGCGACAAAAATTGTTTGCAAGGAATCCAGATTATATTTTTTCGCCAACGCTGCTTCTGAATCTTGCTTTTTGATTGCACGAAATGCTGTTGGGGCAGCAAACAGTGCTTTAACGTTATACTCCGAAACTACTCGCCAAAATGCTCCCGCATCAGGTGTCCCAATAGGTTTGCCTTCATACAAAACAGTGGTACATCCATGAATAAGCGGAGCATAAACAATGTAAGAATGGCCAACGACCCACCCTACATCGGAAGCTGCCCAAAAGACATCACCTTGTTTCATACCATAAATAGCTTCCATGCTATATTTCATCGCTACCGCATGGCCTCCGTTATCACGAAGGATTCCCTTGGGTGTTCCAGTTGTACCAGAGGTATAAAGTATATACAGAGGATCTGTTGCTTTCACTGACACACAATCAGCACTGACGGCTTTGGATACCTGCACAGCCCAATCCAAATCATAAGGTTGATCAAGTTTTGCTGTAGATTCTGGCCGTTGAAATATCATGCAGTGCTGAGGTTTATGTTTTGCCGTATCTATAGCATTATCCAGTAAAGACTTATATTGAATAACCCTATTAGGCTCTACTCCGCAAGATGCCGCCAACACCACTTTTGGTTTTGCATCATCAATTCGTACCGCCAATTCATTCGCGGCAAATCCACCAAATACAACAGAATGAATGGCTCCTAACCGTGCACAAGCCAGCATTGCAAATACCGCTTCCGGAATCATTGGCATATATATTATGACGGTATCACCCTTATCGACGCCAAGGTCTTTCAGCGCACCAGCGACTAACGAAACTTCATTCAACAGTGATTTATAGGTAAATTGCTTCTTGCTTTCCGTTACAGGTGAATCATAAATTAACGCACACTGATCTGCCCGACCATTTTGTACGTGGTAATCTAACGCCAAATAACAGGTATTTAGTTCGCCATCAACAAACCAGCGCTGCACTCCATTCTCATCACTACCTAAAATTTCAGAAGGGCGTGTAAACCAATCCAAAAATCCAGCTTTTTCTTTCCAGAAACCTTCTGCATCAGAGACGGAACGTTGGTATTCAGATTGATATGTTGCCATGGGTTTCCCTTATTGTTAGTGGCTTAGATTGCCTTATCTGTAAAGATGAAATACAGCGTATACTTTTATAGGTTACAAAAACATTCATTTTTCATCAACAAACTCTGCCAATAGAAAGGGTGGAAATGTATCAAGCTATTTCGATAGTTGATCGGCGTTTAAAATTAGTACAATTTATCGACCACTCGTCTTATTTTCTCAACAGCTTCATCCATTTTTGACACGTCGGTATTTGCAAACCCCAACACTAAACCTTGGTATTCAGGTTTATCGACATAATACGTTGATAACGCACTCCCATAAATATGCATTTCATTCATGGCATTAACAACATCTTTATCGTTAACGCCTTTCAATATAGCTGAGTTAAACGTTAAAACGATATGCATGCCTGCGCCAGAATAAATAGGCGTTGCAATTGTAGCCAAATGAATATTACAAGCTGCCAAAATCGCCTGTAGCTTTTTTTCATACAACAAGCGCATGCGATGCAGATGGCGAAGAAATAAGCCGGACTGTATAAACTCAGCCGTAGTTGCTTGATCAATAATAGGAGACTGGCCTGACATATAGGTTTTTGCCGTTACACATGCCTTCACTAATCGTTTTGGCACCACCATATAACCCAACCTTAACGCTGGAAACAACACCTTACTAAAGGAACCTATGTAAATAACTTGCTCGCTTAACCCCAACCCCTGCATTGCTGCTATTGGCTTATGGTCGTAATGATATTCACTGTCATAATCATCTTCTATAACCCATATGCCATTAGTTTCTGCCCACTGTAAAATGCGCAAACGATTCCCCAAAGGCATGATGCCACCCATAGGGTATTGATGAGTAGGTGTAAGACAAATGAGTTTACCCGTAGGGTTTTCAGGTAACTGAGTTATATCTAACCCTTCATCGCCAACGCCCACCCCCTGAATATTCACCCCACGAGCAGCAATCGCTTTTCGCATCCCAATATAACCAGGATTTTCCACGTAGGCAGTATCACCTTCATTAAGCAATACATGCAGTGCAATGCTATTTGCCTGCTGTGCCCCGACGGTAATAATGATCTGATCCAATGAACATTCCAAACCTCGTGATGAACGCAAATAGTCAGCAAGCACTCGACGCAAGGGCTCATAACCTTGAGGAGCATCGTACCCCATTAACGCTATTCGCAAATTGTCACTAACTATTTGACCCCATTTTTTAATGGGAAAAGCCTTTAAATCCGGTACACCAGCTGTAAAACTTGTGTTCTTTACCTCTACACTCATCGCAATAACACTGCTTGCGTCATCGCTCTCCTGCTCCCCAAGGGCGCGACATCCAAAATCCGAAATACCTAGCCCTACCGTATTAACGGTCTTTGAAGGTAAGTTATTATCTGGCTGTTTATGCACCAACAAAAAACTCTCCGGCAACTCATCGGAAACATAATGCCCTGCTCCTTGCTTAGTTTTGATATACCCTTCAGCTTTTAGCTGTTCTAACGCTCCGTTTATCGTATTTCGACTAACCGATAGCGACGATGCTAACTGTCGGCTCGAGGGTATACGTGTCGAAGCAGTCAATCGACCCGTTAATATCCGCGACTTCAATGCTAGATATAGCTGCACCTGCAACGTAACACTTGAATCAACCTCGAACTCAAAATCCCTTAAAATGTCCACAATCATAAAATTGGCCCCATCAAAACTCGAAAACTGGAACTTACCTAGGAACCAATAATAACCAATACTTGCTTCATATCCAAACATTGAAACATCAAAAAATAAGGAGCAGTACGGTGTTAGCCAAAACAAAGCAATCTGAAATAAAAAGAGCATCATCAAGAGCTAGTTATAAAAAAGAAGAGTTATTCCCTATTATTGATGACCTGATGATGGCCCATATCTGTTTTATTCAGGATGGATCTCCCATATCAATCCCGATGCTTTGCTGGCGTGTAGACAATCTCGTTTTTATTCACGGTAGCCGAGGTAGCCGTCTGATAAAACAGCTCAGTAACGGAAATAAAATATGCCTTTCCTTTGCCGAGCTAAACGGCTGGGTCATGGCAAAATCAGCTTTTCATCACAGTGCTAATTATCGTTCGGCCGTATTGTTTGGGGAGTTTTCAGTAGTGAGCGACGACGCTACACAGCTACGCTATTATCAATCCTTTGTTGAGCAGCTAGAAAAAGGGCGCTGGCAGCATATTCGATCACCTAATGCTAAAGAACTAGCCGCCACAACATTGCTTAGCATGGAGATTGACGAGGGGGCAGTAAAAGTCAGAACCGGAGGGCCTATTGATGACCCAGAAGATATGGCATTATCGGTTTGGACGGGAGAAATCCCACTTTTAAGACAATGGGGCGAGCCCAAAATCAGTGATTAACACACATGGAGCTTTACCTTCTGACGATTCCTCTGGGAAATCATTCAGAAGGTAAGTCTTCCTCTCCAACCACTCGGTTTCTGCCTTGCTCTTTTGCTGCATACAATCCTCGATCAGCGCGCTCAACAATACTAGCCAAATCATCTTTTGATGACATTAATGCAACACCTACAGATATTGTAACGTTACCCAAGGATTTTTTCTCTTTCTCATTCATCGTTAACTTTGTTTGTGACACTTTGTCACATAGAAGCTGGGCAACCACCTTGGCTCCTTCATAGTCTGTCATCGGTAACAAAACAACAAACTCCTCTCCCCCATAACGAGCGACAAAGTCTGTACCTTTAACCCCCTTTTTTAGCATCTTAGCAACAAACGTAAGTACCATGTCTCCAACGCTGTGCCCGTGTGTATCATTAAACTGTTTAAAATGATCTATATCTATAATGAGCATTGAGAACAACTGACCGCTATTTTTATAGCTTTCCAGCAATCGTTCAATTGCTTCATTAAACGCTCGGCGGTTAGATATACCCGTCAACTGATCCGTAAGCGCAGCAACATTTAACGCCTCCATATCACCTTTTAGAACATCCACCTCGCCCTTCATGGTAATAAGTTTTTGTTCCATTGCTGCATTGGCTTTTTTTACTTTGTCGGTTTCTTCAATAAGATCTCCTACCAGCCGACTAACCGATGATATATCAGGGTTTTTCATTAATTCTTCTTGGCTACTTTTTAAGGTGCTCGAAAAGCTTTGTGTACCGTCATACATTCCTTTTATTTCAGTCAGCAAATTACGAACTATTTGCTCGGTTTCGCCTTGTGCGCCAACTAACTTTCCACTCGGCAAGCTAGTGATATGCGTATCATACAGTTCTCGATTAACCTCCGAAGTGAATTCCATTCCAGAGTTTAATAAATCATCAATTGCTTTATTTAACGCTAGATTGGCACCGCTGGTGTACTCATACCACACCGTATAATTCTCTGGTGTAATAGGAATTTCAAGATTACTCATGCGGGGTATGGTTAATCGAAGGTACTTTACTGCTTGGACTAATTCTCTTTGTTTTTTTTCATCCGACATAGGTATGAATTACTCATTGACGCTAGGCTTACTAACAAGGTGGATTACCCAAAAAATGAGTAACATACTTATAAGAATAAACCATTCACCCCAATGAGCAAACAAACAGAGTTAGGCTGCTTTTTTCACTAACCCGACTTAACCAATTCGCTGTAATAATTCTATCGAAGCATCAACTTCAACTTTTCGAATAGCGACACTTTCAATATTACAACCGACAGGAATACCCTTTTCGTCGGCAAACGCTTTTAATTCGCGCCAACTTTGTTCACAAAAATCCACTGACTTTTGAAGGATATCTTTGGAGTGAACAAGGTCATTTTCTAACCACCGAGGAACACTGATACCTAACCACTTCATAAATTGTAGGGTTTTTAGTGAGCCACAGGGTGTTAGCGTAAATAAGATTGGTACCAACGGAATATCATGCTCTAAACCATAGTAATAATATTCCGATAAGAAATCTTTGGAGGCATTCACATCATAAACACCCTGAGATACAAAAAAGCTACAACCCTGAGCTATTTTGTTAAACACGCGGATATGTTCATCCCCCTTGCTTTGATGACGCTCTGAAATCGTAACACCACCTAACAACAGCTCACTATTTGCAGCTTTCCTGAGTTGATAAGCGTCATTCATCGTCAAGGTAACACCCTGATTTTTAGAAGGTGACCCCACAAATACCGTTAGCACCTCTTCAGGGGATGCGCTTTTCATAAAGTCACGAATCTCGAATTCGCTGTACTTGCCAACAGAACGGTAAATTATTTTTGGAATAGATAGTGAATTCAAATGATTTTCACTATAAGCGTAGGCATCCAGCGTTTCCATATATGGGAATGGTCGCTCTACTGAGGTTCGAGACTTTTCATCTTGAATATCATAAAGAATCAAGCCATCGACATTAAGGCCCTGTAAACGCTGAATCTGTTTTGCTGAGATGTCTTCAATCTTCTCAAGGCTTGTACCCTTTTTAGGAGGTGTTATCCCATAAAGCACAATACCACTTTCTCTATTTTTGATTTTCTCAATCAGCATTACATGCCTCAACTATTTGAAGTTCATACGTTTTAGCGCTCATACGTTAAAATTCGTATCGCCCACCCAACGTATAACTTTCACTCGTTCGGTCATCTTCTCCCAGTAATGTATCATATCGGAAGAAGCCCGATTTGCCCCCTGAAAACATCGCAGACACAGAAAATGCAGCATTCATGTGATCCCGATCGGACTGTTGAGTTTCAATTGAAAACGACCCCGATGAAGGTGATTGAGCAAAAGCTGCTTCAATCTTTCGAGCGTCTTGATTGTATTCATGCACCCACTCTATCTCCAACGACGGAATGAAAACGGCCTTCTTCGTATTGAAAACATAAGCTGACTTAACACCAATAGCCGTTGCCAACGACTCATCCCTTTGTTCTGACAATGCTAATGCGTAAAAACTTCCTGTCTCTTCATAACTATCAATAATGGTATTGATATAGTCTATTCGACCAAACCCTGTTACTTGTAGTGGGCCCCTTACATAATCGTACCCGCCACCGACAGCAACACTATATTGGTGGCCATCAGGGCTAGCTGATATATTATGGGTGGACCCTAATACATCCATTTTACGCTTTATATCAAAATCATTTTCGGTATAACTGACAATCCAATCTGCATAGATTTTGTTATTAATAAAGTGGTTACCAAAAACCGTCAACGTGAGACTTGAGCTATCTTGAGACCCTGAATTTTGGTTAAAATCACTGTCTGAACCACCAAAACCAACGGCAACACCAACAATCATTTTTCGATTAATTCGATAATCAACGCCTGCGGTGATACCTTTACTACGTATGTCATAACCAAGGGAATCATCAACATCATCCTGCTCTCCTACTGAAAGGGTTCCGTTCACAAACGCCCCCCAAGGTGAATCCAACAACCCTCCTTCACCAGCTGCACCACCAACAGAAGCATCCAACATCGACTGCATCGCAGCAGGTAATGGTACATTCTCATCAAACAGCGACATATTTAATCCAGCAAGACTAACTTGATTGCGACCACCTCGTAGTTCCGACAAACGCTTTCGTAAATTCTGTAGCTGGTTACCCGCCAACGCTACAGCACTTTCAATTTGTGCTTCAACCGTTCTTGGTTGAATAATTGCTAATACTTGTTCAATTTCGGCCTCATCCAACTCACTGAGCTTGTTACACTCTGCTAGCGCACTTGCATCACTAGAACTCACGTTCGAACAGACGGAATCAATAGCATCAGCAACTTCTTTAACAGGGCTGTCGTCGGCAACAATATTTCCTAGCAGCTCTTTCGCAAAAATAACTACACCAGCTGAATCGGCAGCTTCTTTAATTTGCACACCTCCAACTAGCGAGTCCGGATCTAACACCAAAGAGAAAAATTCGCCATCAAGGTCACCATCAGCATCACCAGATGAATCTGGGCTAATGCTGACCGTCAATGTTTTGATGCCAACTTCACCATCGAGCCACGTCACAACGTTATCGCCAGGTAGGGAAAAATCGTTACTATCCGCTGGCGATATTCCAACGCCCGGCTCATCAGCAACTAATACAAATGATACGTTCACTTCTACCAGCCCTACACCGGTTCCTGTTCTTAAAAAACCTACATCAATAAAGCCAGTCTCTTCCGCTGCCCTGTACGTTGTACTGGTGAATCCTATTGAATCCAATTCAGTAATACCGCCATCGACAATAGTCACTTGTGTCGAAGTATTTGTACCCAAATTGCTCCCTATCGACGTCGCGTTAATAGATAACGTAAACGTTTCAGCCTCTTCAACGGTAATATCCGCAATAATCGGAATATTTATCTCTTTTAACCCAATTTCACCATCAATCCAATTAACCGTAACTGAAGCTCCAAATATAAAATCCATACCTTCCGATGCTGTTTCTTCGGCAGCAAGTTCTACAATGGCTGACGCGGCGCCAATACCATTACCCACTCGTTGTACTTGCACAACGACTGAACCACCACCTTCTGTCATTGAATACGTTGTCGCTACAAAGCTAACATCATCAACAGGCACAACATCGGTAATCGTTACCTGTGTTGATACAGGAGATACTTGATTTAGATTTGTCGACGACGCACCTAGTAACAGAGAAAATGTCTCATCACCTTCAACTAGCAAGTCCGACAAAATAGGTATGCTAATATCTTTTGTACCTGTTTCACCCGCCCCCCAATTCACCGTCACCGCCGAAGCAAAGGTGAAATCTACACCTTCTGACGCAGTCTCTACAGCTCCAAGCTCAACAATCACAGATGCTGCTCCAACACCACTCCCCACTCGTTGCACCTGTACAACTACTGAACCATTTCCTTCTGTCGTTGAATACGCTGTCGTCGCAAAGCTAACATCATCAACAGGCTCAACGTCGGTAATCGTTACCTGTGTCGACACTGGGGATGCTTGGTTTAGATTCGTCGGCGACGTACCTAGTAACAATGAAAATGTCTCATCACCTTCAATCAGCAAGTCCGGCGAAACGGGAATACTAATATCTTTTGTACCTGTTTCACCGTCGCTCCAATTCACCGTTACAACCGAAGTAAACGTAAAATCTACACCTTCTGATGCAGTCTCTACAGCCCCCAGCTCAACAATCACAGATGCTGCCCCAACACCATTACCAACACGTTGCACTTGCACTACAACTTCACCAGCCTCCTCTGCAACTGAATACGTTGAAGCCACAAAGCTCACCTCATCTATAAACACCACATTGGTGATAGAGACTTCAGTTGAAGTTATGTTTCCTAGCACCAAGTTGTTTTCAGAGGTTAATCCTAAGGCAATACTTTCAGTGCTTTCTAACGCATCAGTATCATGGGTAATCGGAATCGTAACCGTTTTATTTCCGACCTCACCAGAGGCCCAGTTTACCGTAGTTAGATTAGTAAAGGTAAAATCAGAACCTTCCGTCGCCGTTGAAGATCCCGTATTAAGGAGTAAAGCAACAGACGCTGCTCCTGACCCTGTTCCAAAACGAGCCACCTCTACAACAACACTTCCCCCATCCTCTGATACCGTATATGTCGATTGTACAAAACTCACAGCGTCTGTTGCTGCTATGCTGAAAGCTATATCCGAACCTTCATATACAGCACCACCCGTTGTATTGGTGAACGTTACAAAAAGAGATTCTAGAGGTTCAACCGACGTATCTTCATTAATAGAAACGCTAACTGTTTTATTAGCAGTATCCCCTGCTGCCCAGGAAATGGTGGTTTGGGATAAACTAAAATCAGATGCATCCGCTGTTGAAGCTACAGACCTTGATACTTGAATGCTAATAGCCTCCTGACTACTGCCGGTTCGTGTTAACGTAATAGTAGCCGAACCGCCTTCAGCTATAGTCGAACTGGACGATGACGCATTAATAACAGATTTAGGAGAAGTCCCCGAATCAACTAACACCATCACTCTTGCTGTTTGCCCATTGACCGCATCAACGGTATAAGTAAAAACATACGTACCGGCAGACAGCCCCGTTGCATCAAATGTAAAAACACCGGAGCCACTACCAGCAGTTAAGACACCTGCAGGCAAAGTAGAATCATCTATATTCACAGAAAATTCACTCGCTGAAATAGTATCGTTACTTAATACATTAAACGTAACGGTATTACCTCCCGTCACAAAATAGGTATCATCTAGCAATTTGTCCGAGCTACCTGCTGTCACCTCAATCGAAACAAACGCTTCCGACGAACCGTTCGTATCCGCCACCGTATAGTTGAATTCAATCGTGCCTGTCGTAAATCCTGCATCAGGGGTAACTTCTAAGTACGGGATTCCTTCTGATGGATGAAACACATTCACAGCGGCGTTGCCCGAGAATATCTGACCGACAAAAAGATTGACGTTCCTAAAATCACTCTCAACGTCGTCATTATCAGTAACATGAACATTTAACGGAGACTCATCCGCAGTACTAAATGAATAAGTGTCATTAATAGCAACTGCAGCATTTGCTGAGCCACTAATCAATGCGCCTAAAGCTGCAACTAAAAGAAATACCCAACGATTAATACTCATCCGTTCCATTATCTTCCACCTAACTGTTTTCTAGATAAACCAAGCCTTAAAAATTATTGTTGGAGCGTACAGCACTCTGGCGATAGGTTAAAGATCATATTGAAGATAAAAAATGGTAATAATTACAAACCAATACGCCTTAGGTAAAATTCACATAAAGCGTATTGGTTTCCTGACTAATACAATAAATCATTGTAAGGCATAAACATGACAGCCTGGCCCTGCTGTATGGTTTGACCAATCGGCGCTAACACCAACCCATTCCCCCAACATGTTGACGAAAGCACGCCAGAGCTTTGGTTTGGGTATGTATTCACCATCATCGTGCCATCAACAACCTCTGCATTAGCCCGCAAATACTCTTGACGCATACCCGCTTTTTTATGAGAAAAATTTGCCGGTAATGTGAACGTAGGTGTTGATATATTGCCAACCCCCTGCTTTGTTAACAGATAAGGACGACACAGCAGTAAAAAGGTAGCAAATGCTGCAACGGGGTTTCCTGGTAATGCTAAAAGCGGCGTCCCCTTAACATCACCAAACGCAAAGGGTTTGCCCGGTTTAATGGCAAGTTTCCATAAGTTCAAACGGCCCAGTTTTTCAATAGCAAGTTTAACATGGTCCTCTTCTCCAACAGACACCCCTCCACTGCTAATAATGCAGTCAGCACTCGATGCTTCTATTAGCGCTTCTTCTGTTGCGTCAAACGTATCAGCAACCACACCTAAATCAACAACCTCAAAGTGTAACGCTTGCAATAAACCCCGTAAGGTATATCGATTGGAATTAAAGATGGTCCCTGGGCGAGCAGGCTCACCGGGTTCGATTAGCTCATCCCCCGTTGACAACAACGCCACTTTTAATGGCTTATAAACAGGAACCGAACCAACTCCAACAGAAGCAAGCAAACCCAATTCTTGCGGACGTAACCGCTGACCTTTAGAGACAACAACACTGCCTTTAAGTATATCCTGCCCCTGATCCCGAATATTATCCCTAAGCGCTAACATCGGTGGCAATAGCACGCATCCATCTTGTTCACTGCAGCTTTCTTGCATTACAACGACATCAGCCCCCTCTGGCACCTCTGCACCGGTAAAAATTCGTGCCGCCGTTCCAGGTTCTAAAGCCTCAGGCACGACACCTGCCGGCACTCTTTGGCTGACAGGAAGCATTCCATCAACAGCCTTTTCTAAATCAGCAAGTGCCAAACAATAGCCGTCCATCGCACTATTATCTGTTGGAGGTACATCAACAAACGAAACAATATCTTGAGCAACCACCTTACCCAAGCAACCAACAAGTGGAACCTCGATAACACTTGTTACCGATTTCACATCCGCCAATATAGTTTTTAATGCCTGTTCGATAGGCATTAAACCTGGGCGATCACAGTAACTCATGATCGACTCTCACACTCAGCAGTCGCCTGCCGATGCTTGGTAATTAGTGCTACAAAGTTACATGGTCGATTAGTGGCATCCAATTGATCTTTGATCACGCCATTCCATGCGGTTTTACAAGCGCCTGTAGAGCCCGGCATAACAAAAATAACCGTCGCATTCGCCAATCCAGCAAGGGCTCTAGATTGTATTGTCGAAGTGCCAATTTCATCATAAGAAACCTGGCGAAACAGCTCGCCGTAACCTTTGACCTCTTTATCGAACAAAGGTAATACCGCTTCAGGTGTACTATCTCGCTCAGAAAAACCTGTCCCCCCGGTGATCAAAATTGATTCAACGGCCTTATCTGCGACCCACTGCGATACAACAGATCTGATCTGATAAATATCATCAGTCACTATCTTTTTATCGGCCAACACATGCCCCGATACCGTTAAGCTTTCAACTAAGCTACTACCAGAAGTGTCATTGTCTTCCGTACGAGTATCAGAGACGGTTAAAACAGCAATATTAACGGGTACAAATTCTTTACTAGCGGACATAAGTTTCTCTATTTTCCGTTCACGGGATCTATTGACTATCGGGCTCCACAGGCGTCGAGCTTTACCGCTTTATTACCAAGGTTAGCCACCGGTCATATTCATAAAACGTACAAGCTGTGGCTCTTCATTCAAATCAAAATGATGACGTTCTGGTTTGATGTTCATGGCATCCATCAGCACCTGCTTAATCTCATCATCGCTGCGTTGCTGACGTAATAATGGCCGTAAATCAACGGAATGTTCATTGCCTAAACACAATAGCAACCGACCATCAGAAGTAAGCCTCACTCGATTACAAGTACTGCAGAAATTATTGGAATGCGGAGAAATAAACCCAATGCGCGTATTACTGCCTTCTAAATCAAAATATTTGGCGGGCCCACCGCTGTCTTTGGTGCTCGCAATGAGAGAGTATTCTTGTTCAATAACATGTCGCAGTTCAACCGATGACATAAAACTCTCAGCGCGATCATAGGCCAACGTAGTTCCAAGCGGCATCTCTTCGATAAATGAAATATCAATACCACGTTCTTTTACATATCGAATGAGCGGGATAATTTCATCTTCATTTCGCCCCTTAATAATGATGGAATTGATTTTAATACGATCAAAATCTGCTTCAATAGACGCTTCAATACCTTGAAGTACGGGTTCTAACTTTCCGGTTCGAGTAATTTGCTTGAATCGATCGGCTTTCAAGCTATCCAAACTTATGTTAATTCTACGTACACCGGCATTTTTTAAAGGTTTGGCTAACGATTTTAACATTGATCCGTTGGTGGTAAGCACCAGTTCACGCAACCCTTCTAGTGCACCAAGAGGTTCAATTAACGCCATTATATTACGACGAATAAGTGGCTCACCCCCGGTTAAACGAATCTTTTCCACACCAAGGTCAACAAAATTGGAACAAATCCGTAGCTGCTCCTCTAGAGTAAGTATTTGGTCCCGGGGCAGAAAGGTCATATCTTCCGCCATGCAGTACACACACCGGTAATCACAACGATCTGTCACCGACAGCCGCAAATAATTAACTCGACGCCCAAACTGATCAACTAACTGTTTGTTTACCATAGGTTTTTTACTCAAAGCGCGACAATAACCGGTCAACTGCTTACTACGAACATTGGCATATAGAATACCAATAGATAAGCAAACAGATCCCGACATAGATCAACTAGAACCTCTATTTTATAAGAGAAATGGGGGTAATATCTTCCTTAAATTTTCTGGGGGAATTGCAGTTCGTAACCGGTAAAGATAAATCTTAAGCGTCCAAAAAAAGCAAGTTACTTTTCTAACTCCCTGGCTTTCACATATTGCCAACCTTCTTCCATTCTTTTCAAATCAGCACCCTCTAACGTTTCCCCGTGATCAGCCAAGAAACGCTCAACCCCTTGAAAACGACGTTGAAATTTATCATTTGCTTTTTTCATCAGTATTTCAGCATCTAATTTGGCAAAACGCGCAACATTCACCGTGCTAAATAATACATCACCAATTTCATCTGCTACCGCATCAATGTCCCAACCATCCCTAGGGCCAAGCAACTCATGTTTTAGCTCGTCGACCTCTTCTTGCAGCTTATCTACCACCAACTCCATAGATGGCCAATCAAACCCTTTTTTAGCGACTTTCTTTTGGATTTTCTGTGATCTTAGCAAAGGCGCCATGCCCTCAGGAATATCGGCCAAAATAGACTTATCAGCCATACTCTCATCACCTTGGTTTTGAGACTGTGCTTTCTCTAATTTTTCTGCTGCTTTAATAAGGTCCCATTGTGATGAAACATCCCCACCTTGTGGAACCACCTCCGATCTAACACCTATACAGCTATGCAAAGTTCCTTCTGGGAACACATGAGGATGCCTGCGCACAAGCTTTGCCACTAATCCATCAGCAACATCGTGTAAATCAAACCTGCCTTCTTCTGTGGCTATTTGGGCATAAAAAAATACTTGGAAGAGCAAATCACCTAATTCTTCTTTTAGATGATTGAAGTCGCCCTTTTCAATTGCATCAACTACTTCATAGGTTTCTTCAATAGTAAACGGCACAACAGATTTGTACGTTTGCTTAATATCCCACGAGCACCCAGTATCTTTATCCCGTAAACGGGCCATTAAATATTCGACCCTCTGCATGGGGGTCATTTCTTCCAAACCCATTGCACTTATAGCTTTAATATCAAGCATCACTCAACCTCCCGATGCATGGTAACGTTTTACGTCAACAACATTCGGTAGCTGATTGATTTTTCCTAGCAACCCCCCCAAACATTCCAAACTAGGAACCTCAACAGTCAGCAACATTGTCGCTGTGCCGGTCCCATGATCTGAGGAGGTATTCACTGCTGTTACATTCACTTTTTCATGAGTTACGGCACTCGTAACATCCATCAGCAAGCCCTGGCGATCGTATGCTTTAATAAAAATTTCTACCGAATAAACGCTATCATTACGTTTACTCCAGTTCACTTCAACAACACGCTCGCGGTTAGTTTCCATTAACCTTTTTAATTCAACACAATCATCTCGATGCACGGTAACACCTCGACCATAGGACACATAACCAATCACATCGTCCCCTGGTACTGGCTTACAACACCCAGCTATATTGGTCAGAATATTTGATACGCCATCCACTGTAAAATCGGCATCACTTTTATTAATCTGAGGCTTGCGTAAATCAAAAGGTAACACCCCTTGCTCAGGTTCGGATTCAATAGCAGATTGAATTGCATTTAGCACCTGCCCAACTCTTAGATCTCCAGCACCTACCGCAGCATAAACATCTTCTACCGACTTAACACTAAACACCTGAGTAAAATCAGTTAAATCAATTTTCCCAACATCTAGCCGATGAAATTCTTTTTCCAGTATGGCTTTTCCATCGACAATATTTTGTGTTCGGTCTTGGCGCTTAAACCAATGAATCGCTTTTGCTCGAGCTCGAGCAGTACCTAAATAACCTAAGGACGGGTTAAGCCAGTCGCGACTGGGTTTTGCTTCATTACTTTTAATGACAGTAACTTGCTCACCAGTTTTTAACGTATAGGTTAACGGTACTATCCGGCCATTAACTTTTGCGCCCCGACAACTATGTCCTACCTCTGTATGCACATGATAAGCAAAATCCAACGGGGTAGCACCCTGAGCTAAGTCAACAACATGACCATCAGGTGTAAAAACATAAACCCGCTCGTCAACAATGTCTTCACTAAACTGTGAAATAACACTGCTTACATCAGTATCACCTAACTCCTCCTGCCACTCCAACACTTGGCGCAACCAGGTAATTTTATCTTCGTAGCTTTCACGACTTTTAGTGGAACCTTCCTTATATCGCCAATGAGCGCAAACACCTAATTCCGCTTCATCATGCATATTTTGTGTGCGAATCTGTACTTCAAGCACTTTTCCATCAGGACCCAGCACAGCAGTATGCAGAGAGCGATAACCATTTTCTTTTGGCGCAGCAATATAATCATCAAATTCTTTCGGAATATGCTGCCAGAGATTATGTACTATGCCTAACACGGCATAACAGTCCCGCACCTCTGGTACTAAAACCCGCACAGCTCGCACATCATATATTTGGTAAAAATCAATACGCTTGCGCTTCATTTTCCGCCAAATACTATAAATATGCTTAGCTCGACCACTGATACCGCCATCTATACCTACGGAAATAAGTGACGACTGTAAGTTATCGATCACAGTCGTAATATAATCTTCGCGAACTAAGCGTTTTTCATCCAATAATCGGGCGATTTTCTTATAAGCGTGTGGTTGCAAATAACGGAATGACAGGTCTTCAAGCTCCCACTTAATATGGCCAATACCAAGTCGGTGAGCCAATGGGGCATATACATCGAAGACTTCTTTTGCAACTTTCTGCTTTTTCTCCTCCGGCGCATCTTTAACAGCTCTTATCGCGCACGTCCTTTCTGCTAGTTTGATCAACGCAACACGAACATCATCAACCATTGCCACTAACATGCGTCGCAGGTTTTCCAACTGATTACTACTCTGACCCAGCACCATGCGTTTATCCGCATTCATTATCGCGCTGATCGCAGCCATCTGCAGCACACCGTCAATCAGGTTCGCAATATGTTCTCCGGCAACTTTTTTCACTTCTACAAGTGTTGTTTGACCTTCCCTTACCGCACGATAAATAACCGCTGCCTTTAAGCAATCGGTATCCATATGAAGGCCTGCAAGAATCTCCGCCATTTCCAAGCCAGTATTGAAACTACTAGCACCTTCAACCCACAAGTTATCGCCCGCCGACATATCCTGTTCTAACGAATAACTTAATTCGGCAAGTTCCATCAACCCCTCTGGGTCAGAGATCTCTACCTTCGTTTGTAGGCGTGCCAACCAATCTTGTAAGTTAATATCACCTTCTTCAATTAACTTATGTACGTCTCGTACTTTAACCATAGGTAGATATCAATTCCTGTTTAGCCACACTGACTGTGTCAAAAACTTAATACTTAGACTCAAATCATTTACTCTTTATACGTTCAAATAGCGCAATGGATTCCACATGCGTTGTATGAGGGAACATATCAACAACACCAACTCTCACCATCTTATACCCCTTTTGAATCAATTCGCCTGCATCCCTAGCTAATGTGGCAGGGTTACAAGAAACGTAAACGATTTTCTCGGGTGAAAAATGAGCTATATTCTTGATAATATCTAGCGCCCCTGATCGTGGTGGATCGATAAGGACTTTAGTAAACCCGTCATAGGACCATGGTTGATTATCCAAGGTCTGAGTCAGGTCGGCACTATGAAAGTCAACATTTGACAACCCATTACGGCTTGCGTTTTGCTTTGCCCTAACAACCATGTGGTCACTACCTTCAACCCCAACAACTTTTGAAACTAATGTTGCAATGGGCAGTGTAAAATTACCGATACCACAAAACAGATCGAGAACTCTGTCGTTTTTATCAAGGTCTAGAAAATCAATAGCTTGAGCTACCAACTTACGGTTATTTTCTCCATTCACTTGAATAAAATCATTTGGACTAAATTGGATATCTACAGGCTTTTGAAGTTCCGGATATTTAAAGGTATACGATAATGGCTCTTTATCATTATCCGGCCAAACGCGGTGAATCGACGCGGCACTATCAGGCTGCAAATACAAATGAAACAAATGTTGCTGACAAAATGTTAGTAACGACTGGAAATCGTTATCTGTTAAGGGTTTGATGTGGCGAAATGTTAGTACTGTTACGCTATCGCCTTGCGTTAAATCGACATGTGATATAGCTGCACTTTTTTGCAATCCAGAAACGAGTACCTGGAGCTCCGGAATAAGGTTACTCAAATTACTGGATAACACTGAGCAGTGGGTAATTGGTACAACACGAGCGCTATTTTTTGCCCTAAAACCTATAATGCAAGATCCTTCTGACTCATGTTTAATTGCAAACCGTGCTTTGCGACGATACCCCTCGCTAGGTCCCCAAATTGGCTCTACAACATGCTCTGGTTTAATCTCACCGAAATGTGTTAATTGCTCAACCAATACGGACTGCTTTAAAGATATCTGCGCATCAGTCGATAAATGCTGCAAACTACACCCTCCACACACATCCGCATGTTGACACGGGGGGGTAACTCTCTCGGAAGATGACTCTAAGACACGAACAATAATCGCCTCATCGTAACGGCCATGACACTTAACATAACGGAACTCTACTGACTCTCCTGCCAAGGCCCCATCAACAAATGTCGTTTTCCCATCAATGCGGGCAACACCTCGGCCATCGTGGCTAAGCTTCTCAATCGTCGCGACAACCAACTCCTTAGGAACTGGCTTACTGTTACGTTGAGAATTTCTAGCACCGGACTTTTGAGCATTAGTCTGTTTATGCCTAGAACGGTGATTATTCCTATTTTTAGCTTGGCTTTTCTGATTCTTTTTTGTCATTAGTTTACAACCAACTCTTCGTTGGCTTCCCATTGCTTTACGAACTGCTCAAAAAGAGAATGCCCTCCAGCAACGTCCGGTACAGTTTCAATATCGAGTACAAGTACATTCATTTACTACTGATTCTCCCAATCCACCTTCGCATTATTAATGTCTATTCGACGCCTTAGCTAGGAAAGACACCTGTAGATAAATATCGATCACCACGGTCACAGATAATTGCGACAATAACGGCATTTTCTACTTGCTGAGATAACTGTAACGCTCCTGCAACCGCTCCACCCGAAGAGACTCCGCAAAAAATACCTTCTTCTCGGGCCAATGCCAGCATTGTTTGCTCTGCATCCTCCTGACAAATATCCATAACGGTATCAACTCGTGCCGCATCAAATATCGAGGGTAAGTAAGCCTCAGGCCAACGACGTATTCCTGGAATTGAAGCCCCCTCTTTAGGCTGCAAACCCACTATTTGTATCGCTGAGTTCTGCTCTTTTAAGTACCGAGAGGTTCCCATGATGGTGCCCGTTGTCCCCATAGAACTTACAAAATGTGTAACTGCTCCTTTCGTATCCCTCCATATTTCTGGGCCAGTTGTCTCATAATGGGCTAGAGGGTTATCCTCATTGCCAAACTGGTCAAGCACGATGCCTTTACCATCTTTTTCCATCGCTTCCGCCAGGTCTCTAGCCCCTTCCATCCCCTCTTTCTGAGTCACGGAAATCAGCTCTGCACCATAAGCTCGCATTGATGCTCTTCGCTCTTCACTCATATTATCCGGCATGATAAGCAGCATTTTGTAACCTTTAATCGCCGCAGCCATTGCCAATGCTATACCTGTATTGCCACTAGTAGCCTCAATCAGAGTATCTCCAGGCTTTATCTGCCCTCTTTTCTCAGCTCGATTTATCATACTAATAGCAGGCCTATCTTTCACCGAGCCCGCGGGGTTATTGCCCTCTAACTTAACGAGGATAGTGTTTGAGGTATCGCCAGGCAGCCGCTGCAGCTTGACGAGTGGGGTATTTCCGATAAATTGTTCTATTGTAGGATATGTCATAGCTAAGAAGTCTAACGAATTTAATAACTTGGGCCAATGGTAATACGCTTCTAACCTTAGAGCAAAAAGCAATAAGCACGCAATATATGTGCCTAGACAGACATTCTGTAATACACTACATAATAACAATGGACTGACAGACATTACTATTTGAGGGCGCATGAAACACTGGGGATTACTTGGCCGAGCGATATTTCTTGGCACGCTACCAACACTTTTTATCAGCTGGGTTCTAGGATCCTTTTTCTTAACAACTCGCTTTCAGGAGTTAAACGATAATTCCACCTATCATGGTCATACCCTTGCTACGTCTTATGCCAACGCTCTTAGCGGGACCTTGTCTAATATTAAACAACCTGATGCCAGACAAAATGAAGCTATCGATAATGACAAACTAAAGAAACTCCTGTCTATTCCAAGCTATATTATCGAAGACAGTAATATCCGTTCAGTTATTATCTACAATGAAAAAGAACAAATAATTTCGCAAGCCGGCCCAACGATGCTAGCACTAGTCTATGCAGAAAAGCGCTTACCATCCAATCACTCTCTAAATCCAAGCAACCATTACCAAGGCTCCTTCTCACGAGAAACCAGTGCAAGTACACGCATTATTGCTCCGATTTACAGCCAGATGGGTACACCCAGTGCGAGTAAAAAAGTAACTGGCTGGATTGAGGTTGAAATTGACGCTTCTAGCACTATTATTGCGAAATACCAAACAACGCTACTTATTCTCGTGGTGATTTTTATCGCATTGATCATCAATATTTATGGGTCTTTTCGTTATTCAAGGGAAATTTCATCCACCCTTCATAATGTTATGCTCTCGATCGGCACTATGATTTCAGGTAAATTGGACACACATATCCAGGAAGACAGTTACGGAGAATTAAAAGAGCTTCAAGAAGGTATCAATACCCTCAGCCACTCCATTTTGGAAGGTCACAGAGAACTGCAACAAAACGTTGATCAAGCATCTGAGGACTTACGAGAAACCCTTGAAACCATTGAAATTCAAAATATTGAATTAGACCTAGCTCGAAAAGAGGCACTGGAAGCGAGCCGAATCAAATCAGAATTCCTTGCAAATATGAGCCACGAAATTCGAACGCCGTTAAATGGCGTCATTGGGTTCACTAACCTTCTTTTAAAAAGCCAGCTCAACCACTCACAACGAGATTACCTTGATACTATTCAAAAATCATCTGAAAGCCTTTTGGCAATTATTAATGATATTTTAGATTTCTCGAAGATTGAGGCCGGAAAACTTGTACTTGACCATGTGCCCTTGAACTTATCCGAAATTGTAAGTGATGTGCTCACTATGTTAGCCCCTATGGCTTATGATAAAAAACTCGAACAGGCCAGCCTCTTTTATTCTGATGTTCCACAAAACATTCTTGGCGATCCGTTGCGGTTAAAGCAAATCCTCACCAATCTTGTCAACAACGCCATCAAGTTTACTCCCCAAGGCGAGATCACTGTCAGAGTAATGCTCGATGAAACTAAAGACGATATTGCTGTCATCAAAATCACCGTATCAGACACAGGCATCGGTTTAAGTAACGAACAACAGCAACATTTATTCAGTGCCTTTCGTCAAGCAGACACGACAACAGCCCGCCGGTTTGGAGGCACAGGGCTCGGGCTTGTTATATCCAAACACCTTGTGGAACAAATGCGGGGACAAATTGGGGTTGAAAGCTTGCAAGGGGAAGGCTCTACCTTTTGGTTCACCTTTAGGGCTGAAATACATACATTACATGATGAGCGAGATATATTAATACCTCACAACACTCATAAAATAATGCTTTTCGATGAGAATGCAACCGTCAGAAACGCGCTAAAAAACACCTTACAGAAACAAAAATACACGTTAATCGAAAGTCCTAACTTTTCTAGCCTATCGAACACATTATCTACTCCGCCCGCAGGGAATGCTCCATCAGCAATACTTATGGGAATATCCCCCCAATCACCCAAACACCACGAGATTGCAGCACTGATCCAAAACAATACTAACAATATCCCCGTTATATTATTAGGCAATCATATTGATCAGGTAATTATCGGTGAAATACTCAAATCAGCTCCACCGCCACTGATACCCAAACCTTTTGCACAAAAGAAAACCTTAAGGATCATCAAAGAAGTACTAAATGCTGATAATTGGCAATCTATAGGGCTAGAACAATCTACTGACTCTATCATCCAAACACACCCAGAAGCACAAACTCTTGCGCCAACAAACCTCAGAGCAACACCAGAAAAAAGCGTCACTATCTCATCTGGGCTTAGTATTCTCGCAGTAGATGACAACCCTGCAAACCTCAAATTACTAACCGTTCTACTATCGGACTTAGGCGTAAGCGTCACTCCATGCAACAATGGCCTTGGAGCTGTTGAACTAGCGAATGCACACCGCTACGATCTCATTCTTATGGACATTCAAATGCCAGGCACTGATGGTGTTGAAGCGACTCAATTAATCCGAGAGCAAGAAGAAGGCAAGCGCAAGTCGCCCATAATTGCAGTTACCGCACACGCACTTGCCAATGAAAAACAAGCACTGTTAAATTCAGGTATGGATGATTATGTCACTAAACCCATTAATGAAAACCAGTTATTGCATATCATTAAACACTGGACAGGAAAAGACTTAACCTGCTCCGCTGGAGGTCAGCCAGAAAACGCTCCAATAATGCGATCAAACCCGAGTCAAAACCTAGTTGTCAACTTGGAAATGGGCCTTAAGCTAGCCAACAATAAGCAAGACCTTGCTGATGATATGCTATCCATGTTGTTTGAGTCCTTAACAAAAGACCGCGCAGAATTAAGGGATAATCTACACAACCAAGACTACGCATTAATGCTAGAACGTGTTCATAAACTCCACGGAGCTACTCGTTACACCGGCGTACCTAATCTCCAACTATCAGCAAAAGCATTAGAGGAGAACCTAAAGCTTAAGCAATACAACGGCATTAAAACGTTATGTGAAACGCTCATTATTGACATCGAAGATATCATTCAATGGTGCATACAAAACAAACACTTTGAAATGCCTACTGCCTAATAATATGAGCGTAACGGTCAACTTTCCAACACAACAAATGCAACGGCATACTCCCTTTCGTCTGAAAGGGTTACATACTGTTGATTCACACCTAAAGACTCAGCCCTAATCAATGCCTTACCTGAAAAGCAGAGTATCGGCTTACCAAGTTCATCGTGTTCAATGTAAATATCCTGCCACGATACCCCCTCAGAAAAACCTGTCCCTAACGCTTTTGAAGCAGCCTCTTTAACAGCAAAGCGTTTGGCAAGAAATTGGTCCCTCTTGGTTACTGTTTGTAGCTGTAGCAACTCAGAGCTATGTAATATTCGCTGTGAAAATTTATCACCATTACGATCCAGTGATGTTTTCATTCTAGCAACGCTGACAATATCTGTACCTATGCCAACAATCATTAATGCGCCTGCAAAATCAGTTTCTTCATCTCTTTCACCGCACCTTTCAGCCCTGTAAAAACAGCACGTGCAATAATACTATGACCAATATTAAGTTCATTCATCCCAGGTAATGCAGCGATAGGCTCTACATTTTGATAATGTAACCCGTGCCCTGCATTCACAACCAAACCTAACTTTTGCCCGTACGCGACGGCTACTGCAATACGCTCATATTCCTGCCGCATAGCTTTTGGCGTTTCTGCATCGGCATAACATCCCGTGTGAATCTCGACAATAGGTGCGCCAGCATCAGCGGCGGCTTTAATTTGTTTTTCATCCGGGTCAATAAACAGCGACACCTCAATTCCTTGTTCAGCCAATGTCTCACAGGCTAACTTAACTCGATCAAATTGGGATAAGACATCAAGCCCTCCCTCTGTTGTAAGCTCTTCTCGTTTCTCTGGAACTAAGCAACAGTATTCGGGTTTAATTTCACAAGCAAACGTTATCATTTCGTCTAACACCGCCATTTCAAGGTTTAGGCGGGTATTCATTGTTTGCTTAATCAACCGTACATCTCGTTCTTGTATATGCCGTCGATCTTCTCGCAAGTGAACCGTAATGCCATCGGCTCCCGCCTCTTCCGCATCCAATGCAGCCTGAACAGGGTCGGGATAACGCGTACCGCGAGCTTCGCGCAACGTAGCCACGTGATCAACATTCACACCTAACAAGACTCTATTGTGAAGATTTGTTTTGTGAAGATTCATATTTTGAAATTCCCATAAATAATTTTTTGCTTTCTAATGGTTTCTCGCCAAGATGAGGAGCAAGCACCAGTCGCATTAAGCGCTTGGCTTCCGGTAAGAGGTGTAAACTTAGGTTATCATGATACGGTTGTTGCTGGGCGTAAACCGCCATGTCTTTTGAAATCGTAAGTAATAGCTCGCCTGAAAACACTCTAGACCTTGGCGCAAGAGGTTCATCGAATATAGCGGAGTCATAAATAAAACCATGATTTGCCTCATACCGATAATAGGCATCCACTACAATTGGAGCTCCACTTTGAGCATCACATTCACAGGGCAGTTGGTATCCAATGGCATCTAACAAGCGCCACTCAAATTGACGTAAATGCACTTCGATACTTTCAGTCTTAGTATTGGTCGCGCTCTTAGCCTTACCCACTGCCTGCAATTCAGATAGACATTGCTGGTAATGCTCAAAAACCCCATCCGCCGGAGCATCTCGGTGTAACATACGCAGGAGTATCTCATTGAGATAAATACCGCTGTAGAGCTTCTTGCCAGACAACATATGCGGCATACCACCTTGCTCTACACTCTTGCCACCTTTTAGCTCTCTTTTACCATACCATGAAGCTAACAAGGGCTGAAAAGGTTGTAGTAATCGAGACTTAGCAGAGTTTTTCGTGCTACGAACCCCCTTAAAAATAACACTCACACGCCCGTACTCTTGAGATAACAGCTCTACAATAGCGCTGGTATCTTTGAAGGGCTTGCTATGAAGAACATAACAAAGAGCATTTTCAACGGAATTCATATTAGGAAACTAAAACCTATGGCAGCAGGTTACAACAACCTGGCAAAACTATAAATCATCATAACCCAAACTTTTTAACGCTCGCTCATCATCAGACCAACCACCCTTGACCTTGACAAATAAACGCAACATCACTTTTGAGTCCAACATACGCTCCATATCCTTACGAGCCTCCATTCCAATCTTCTTCAAACGAGCGCCTTGTTTGCCTATGATGATAGCTTTTTGACCGTTACGCTCAACTAAAATCAATGCTGATATATGCCACACTCCTTTTTCAGAAGAGAACTCTTCAATCTCCACTGTCATTGCGTAAGGCAGCTCCTGCCCTAACTGGCGCATTATCTTTTCCCGGACCATCTCTGCAGCCATAAAACGCATACTGCGATCGGTAATTTGATCCTCTGGATAGAAATGATCACTTTCTGGTAAATAGTCTGCAATTGTTTCTTGTAACAAATCCAACTTTTGACCTTTCAATGCAGACACAGGAATAATTGCCGCAAACTCAGCTTTCTCAGATAAGGCGTTCAAATGCGGAAACATCTCATCTTTTTCTTCAACTTTATCCATTTTATTCACGACAAGAATAATGGGAGCCCCGGTATGCTGGATTTTATTCAGTACGTGCTCATCCGCTTCTGTCCATTTAGTACCTTCAACGACAAAAACAATAACGTCAACATCCGTCACTGAAGCTGTTGCAGCCCGATTCATATACCGATTAATAGCCTTTGGCTCATCTTTATGTATGCCAGGGGTATCAACATAAATCACCTGCACTTGCTCTTCGGTTTTAATACCCAAAACACGATGCCTAGTTGTTTGTGGCTTACGGGATGTAATGCTAATTTTTTGACCTAGAATATGATTTAACAACGTGGACTTCCCTACATTCGGGCGACCAACAATTGCAGCATAACCACATCGATAAGTATCTGTATTTGACATCATAAGAATCGTTACTATTTAAATAGAATATACTAGTGGAGTACAACGTTAGAGAAGTACGTTAATGGTCTGTATTGCTGAGCGTTAAGGCCAATATTATATGGAGAACTAAGCAGGTATCGCTCAACGACTATTACTCTGATGATAAGTGAGCAAAGGCTTTACCTGCGGCAATTTGCTCTGCCTGTCTTCGGCTTGGAGCCGTTCCAGTATAGGACCCATTTTCAGAATCTATACGACAAGCAATGGTAAAACTCTGATCATGGGATTTACCATCAATTGCAACAATCTCATACTGTGGTAAAGGGATCTTTTTAGACTGCAGTAGTTCTTGTAACTTGGACTTGTTATCTTTGACATTATCATCTGCAGCCAACTTGTCTAATCTAGAGCTAAACCAGAACAACACAACACGCTGGCAATCGCTATAGCCTGAGTCTTGAAAAATGGCCCCAATAATCGCCTCTATAGCATCTTCTAATGTTGATTCCCGTCGACGCCCACCGCTCTTTAGCTCCCCAGGACCAAGGATCAGGTATTCACTCAAGCCTAACTCTATTGCAACTGCAGCAAGTGATGAACCATTAACTAAAGAGGATCGCATGCGGCTCAACGCGCCTTCCCTGGCATCAGGGAATTTTTCAAAGACACATTCACCAATAATGGCGCTTAATATCGAATCACCAAGAAACTCTAAACGCTCGTTATTCCGCACACCATCAACACTGCGGTGTGTTAATGCAAGGGTAAGCAGGGCGCTGTCAGCAAAGGTATAACCTAACACTTTCTGTAATGCTTTTTCAGCTGCACTCATTTAGAAACTCATTTACTTGGGTATAATTGTTGAGTGTGAAAACTTTGCAACTAAATCCACATTCCCTACAAAATCAACACGCCTTTCATAATCGATTGCAACAGACAGGCCTTCTTTGGTTTTCTCAATGACAATTTCATTCTTATCCAAATCGACCCGATTGACACTCAAGCGCGTTTGAATCAGTCTCCTAACAACTTTCACAGAGGCTCCTTTAGCTTTATTGTCACTCGCCAAATTTTCAACAACGGTTTTAACCGATAAATCATCATAAACGGGTCCATACAACATAAACCCAAAGTACGCTACAAAACCTATCAACACCCCTAACATAGCCATACTGGCTAAAGTCATTCCTTTCTGATTTCGAACCTGCTTCATAGAAACGCTCTCCAATAATCAAGAATTTTATTATTTGATGAATCTAACGCTATCGAAACTTGGCACCCAACCGGGCATATGCATCCAAACCGCAAACGCTTTGCCAACGATATTACCTTCAGGAACAATACCCCATGCCCGACTATCGCGACTGTTATCCCGATTATCACCCATAGCAAAGTACTCCCCCTCCCCAATGGTCCAGGTTCTGGCATTAGCCTGATTTCGAAGAACCAATACCTGAATATTATGAGATATCCCACTAAAGTCTTCAGTATAGATCTTTTTCTGAGGTGTGAGAGGTGGCAGCTGTGCAACCAATTCCTGAGGCATTTCTTCACCATTAATGTACAAGCGTTTAGCCTCATAACGAATGGTGTCACCAGGTAAGCCAACAACACGTTTGATATAATTGATTCTAGGATTTTCGGGATATTTAAACACCATCACATCACCACGCTCAGGCAACCCAACAGGAACAACTTCTGTTCCTATGACAGGTAATCGAAAACCGTATGCAAATTTGTTTACTAAAATATAATCGCCAACATTAAGTGTTGGTATCATCGAACCAGAAGGGATTTTAAACGGCTCAACTAAAAATGAACGCAATACTAATACTAGTGCTAATACAGGAAAAAATGCTTTCGGGTATTCAATCCACCAAGGCTCCAACAGCAATCGATCAACAACAACATTATCAACCGCTTTCTCGTCAACTCCTTTTTTATAAGTAATGACTGCCTGTTGACGTTGACGATTAAAAAACAACAAATCCAACGCAACAAATACACCGGTAAAGCCAACAAGCACAACAAGAATAAGCGAGAAATCCATATCCATTTAACTATCCACCTTCAATACCGCTAAAAATGCATCCTGAGGAATTTCAACATTGCCCACCTGCTTCATACGTTTCTTTCCGTCTTTTTGTTTTTGAAGCAATTTTTTCTTACGACTTATATCACCACCGTAGCACTTTGCTGTTACATTCTTACGTAACGCCTTTACCGTTTGACGGGCAATTATTTGACTACCAATGGCGGCTTGTATTGCGACATCAAACATTTGACGAGGAATGATTTCTCGCATTTTATCCGTTATCGCCCGACCGCGACTGTGTGCTTTATCCGCATGACAAATCAATGCCAATGCATCAACTTTATCGCCATTAATCAACATATCGACACGAACTAGCTTACTCGCCTCAAAGCGCTTGAAGCTGTAATCAAGAGAAGCATAGCCACGGCTAGTGGATTTCAACCGATCAAAGAAATCCAACACTACTTCACTCATCGGAATCTCATAATGTACAGCTACCTGGCTCCCTAAGAACTGCAGATTTTTTTGCACGCCACGTTTTTCAACACATAACGTAATAACATTACCTAGATGCTCTTGAGGCACAAGGATATGAACTTCAGCTATCGGTTCTCTAAATTCAGCTATTTTTGATCCTTCAGGTAGCTTTGATGGGTTATCAACCAACAAGATCTCACCATTATTCAGCAACAACTCAAAAACCACTGTCGGTGCTGTTGTAATTAGATCAAGATCATACTCGCGCTCAAGACGTTCTTGGATGATTTCCATGTGTAACATGCCAAGAAAACCACAACGAAAGCCAAACCCTAAGGCATCTGATGATTCTGGCTCAAAAAATAAAGACGCGTCGTTTAACCGTAGTTTCCCCAAAGCATCTCTAAATGCCTCGTAATCTTCAGAACTAATAGGGAACAGTCCTGCATACACTTGCGGCTTTACACGTTTAAACCCAGGCAATGACTCAACTTCTGGCGTTTTTGCATGCGTCAATGTATCGCCAACCGGGGCGCCCTCTATGTCTTTAATGCCGGCAACAACATAACCTACTTCACCTGCACTCAAGCTCCCTGTTTCTTGTCTTTTAGGAGTAAATATACCAATTCCGTCAATTCCGTGCTGCTTGCCAGTAGTCTTCACAAGAATCTTATCGTTCTTCTTAAGCTCACCATCAATCACACGAACCAACGAAACAACACCAAGATAATTATCAAACCATGAATCAATAATCAGGGCTTTAAGTGGTCCGTTTCTATCGCCTTTTGGTGCTGGTATGGTATGAACCAGCTGCTCCAGCAGTTCATCAACTCCCAACCCTGTCTTGGCGCTCACTCTTGCTGCATGATCAGCTTCAATACCGATAATTTCTTCAATTTCGTGGATAACACGGTCAGGCTCAGCTTGCTGCAAATCTATTTTATTCAAAACAGGCAGCACTTCTAAGTTCATTTCAATAGCCGTATAGCAGTTAGCAACAGACTGCGCTTCCACGCCTTGCCCCGCATCCACAACAAGCAGCGCGCCCTCACAGGCAGCCAAAGAGCGAGACACCTCATAAGAGAAATCAACATGGCCTGGAGTATCAATAAAGTTTAACTGGTATACCACTCCATCCTGAGCCTTATAATCTAAGGTAACGCTTTGAGCCTTGATGGTAATGCCGCGCTCTCGCTCAATATCCATTGAGTCCAAGACTTGAGCTTCCATTTCGCGAGCCGATAAACCGCCGCACATCTGAATAAATCTATCCGCTAAGGTAGATTTACCGTGGTCAATGTGGGCAATGATGGAGAAATTTCGAATATTCTTTATGTCTGTCACAGCGTAGGGTACTTACAGGATGATGGATGGGGACCGTATTGCAAGACCTCAGAAAACCAGTTCTAAGGCTGCTAACGCATATCAATACCGGTTTCGTGTTACCAGTGGTAAAGGGTAATTCTACCACTAATCACTGGCACCTCGAAAATCAATCCGCGATTCTACCTTACTTTGGGGGTTTGGGTCACGTTTCAGTGTATTTCAATAGCCAAAAATTCTGGGGAACCCCGCCGATTAATCAATATAGGCACCCACTTACCCTTTTTTTGCTGCTTAACCACGCTTACGAAACTAGCCTGGTCCAATATTGGTTGGTTTGCCAGGTTAGTAATCACATCACCTACGCGTATACCTGCTGCCTTAGCAGAATCCCCTGAGACTTTCTGCACAACCACGCCACCACGAATACCCCACTGCTTGGCTTTTTCTGTCGACAAAGTAGAAACGACTAATCCAAGCACACTCCCTTTTTGAGGTTTCGTATTTTGGCTGGACATTACATTCGCCCGATAAGGATCTTTAGGTAAACTACCTAATGTAATTTCTAACGTTTTCTTTTCGCCTGCCCTGGAAACAACCACGTCAACCATATTTCCTGGCCTAACTGCCCCAACATGATTACGCAACGAGGAGGAATCATTAATCTCTCGGCCATTAAAACGTAAAATAACGTCTTTAACTTTAATCCCACCCCGGCCAGCCGGGCCACTATCAAGGACCTTGGCAACAATAGCACCTGCCGGCTTATCCAGTCCAAGTGATCGAGCCAAATTACGATTAACATCATGTATCACTACACCAAGCCAACCCCTGGCAACTTCCCCAGTCTCTTTTAGCTGCTTCACCACCTCTACCGCAATATTGCTGGGAATTGCGAAAGAAAGCCCCATAAACCCCCCCGTCCGACTATAAATCTGAGTATTAATCCCCACCAATTCACCATCCAAGTTAAATAGCGGCCCACCTGAATTACCGGGATTAATAGCAACATCCGTTTGGATAAACGGCACATAATTATCGCGAGAAAGAGTTCGCCCCTTAGCACTAACAATACCGGAGGTCACACTGTGATCAAAACCAAAAGGCGTACCTATAGCCATGACCCACTCACCTATTCGCAACTCATCAGAATCACCAATATTTACCGCATTCAGATCATCGTCTTCCACCTTTAATAAAGCCAGGTCACTTAACTCATCGCCCCCTACCAATACCGCATCTAATACACGATGATCATGTAAGCGAATGGTGACTTCATCGGCACCGGCAACCACATGATGATTCGTCAAGATATAACCGTCAGACAAAATAATACCAGAACCTTGTGCCTCTCGTTTCTGCTCGGGCATTTGAAAGCCTTCACCAAAGTAATGACGAAATAGATCTGGCGTCTGTCCGCCAGAAGCTCGCCCACCGTAAGGTTTAACTTTTTGCACCGTATTAATCACCACAACGGAAGGCAAAAGCTCTTCTGCCAAGTCGGCAAAATCCGGTAACCCCGCATTTACAACCATACTTTGCATACTAAAACCTAACAGTACAAAAAACATAATGCGTGTTAGAACAGTATTCTGTCGATAAACGGTGATATGGTTCATACTCTACTCTCGGTGATTCTTTTCTACTCAGGCAACGCAGGATATATTTTACAGACACCAAAGGAAGTACTATTAGCTGGCCGAATAACTGATGGTTGAAATCGAGCATCATCTCGCTTAATCAAAAAGTGCCAACGCACAACAGCAAAACCTAATGCTAAACCAAACATCCCGAACAGGATGGTATAGCCTTCACTACTCAACAATAACTGCCCTGCAACACTGAACGCCAACAAACTGATTAACGGTAGCAAATACGCAATCATCGAACCGATCACAACAACGTCTTCTGGCACACCAATAACCACATCATCGCCAACAGTAAAGGAATGGCTATTTGATGATGGGTTTAAAACTCGAACGTGATTCTTCCCATCACCCAATTTAGCTAATACACTATGACCACAGCCTTTTTGCGCAGCACAACTATCACAAGAAGCCTTGCGAATGGTTTCAACCCACAAGGTACTGTCTTCCACTGCTACAACTCTACCCGTCTCTTCTATCATGCTCTGATCTTTTTTACTGTTAGATTATTAATCTTTTACAACGGAAGCGGCTACTTGCATCGCGGTATCCATAGGGACCTCACCTACCACTGTCACTAAAAAATGGTCATTAGGTTTAGCCAATCTTCGACTTAAAGCAACGGTTGCACCACGCTGCTTTGAGCCCTCGATATTTTCTACCCGCTCAAGCTTTTCCATAAAAATAGTAAAGGCGGCAAGTCCATCACTATAAACCTGAGCATTAACGCTTACCCCATCAATATTACGAATGCTATTTTCCGCTAAGTTAAACCCTTGGGGCAACCATTTTGCAGCCCAACCTATCTTTTGTACTGCTGGGCCAACTACAGAATCGCTAACATCGTTACTCTCGCTGCTATCCCTTCCCTCTTTAGATGGTTCGACACCTGCAGCTTCTAACCATTTAACACCTTTTCCAGGAGCGAAATCTTCTTTTGACAGCACATCTCCAATGGCAATATCAACAAATTCAAATACCTCTAAAGCTTTACCCTTTCGATTCAACATCACGGTTTTCAGCAATAACCCTGTCGCTTTATCCAACCCAAGTTGATAACCGTATCGAGCTCGATCTACAGGAATAATATTAATTAATTGCACAGCTCTTCCTGCGACCCGGCCTTCTCGCCCCATTCGTAATTGATAACGATCAGGTATCGCTAGCTGACCGTCATTAAACGCATCAAAAAATGGTATTTTTGCTGCATCCAATTTGTTTTTCTCTGCACTTAATTCAACGGTGCTTTCGGGATGCAAACAACTAATTTTATCGCCTTTGCGAAGCACTTCGGCAGGCTCGCCACTAAGGTGCACGACCCGATCCCACTGTTCCCCGTCAATCATTCCATGAATGACTTTTAGCGACATCATTCTATTGCCATTATGGAAGATTGAACGCCCTTGATAACTTTCAGTTTTAATCGCCTTGACCATCTTCTGCAACCACTGAGCAGCAAGCTTTTGCTCAACATCACCAGCATTAGTCGCCTCTCCCACAGCAGGCAACGATTGAAAAAAGACAATGCACACCAAAACACCAAATACACCTTTCACTTGCTTCACTTCACACTCCGTGATGATGATTTTAAAGTCACAACGCGAGCATAAGGTATCGCACCACTGACGGTGTTAAAGGCGGCATTTCCAGAATGAGAAAGAATATAACGATTAAACCTGTCGTCTTTTGGAATCTGTAAGCGAATAACATCCTGCGAAGGGATACTACCTGATCGCGACACTTGCTGAGCCGAGTCATCCGCAAGGATATACCCATTGGTACGCCCATTAAATGCGGGTATACGTGAAGCTGCATATATTGTTGAGGTGTCACTTACAGAACCGGAGACTGCCTTCGTAGAGAATGAGGGGGTTGATACCGCAGCAACCGCTGGCGCACCTGCCTGCTGAGAATTAAATCCACCCGTACTCTGCCACCCGAAAATCACCATCGCTGATACCGATGCAGCCACAGCAACACTACCAAAGGGCCGCAATACCTTATCAACCCATGGATTACTTTTTTTGCTGGCGACCTGATTGCCTCTCATCAACACGCTATCAGATTCATCTGCATATGACGGCTCATCAGCAATGGCTTGAGAAACGGCAGTAGCTATATCTAATGACATATCCATCGATGATTTTGTTAACAGCGCTTTATCTCTAGCTTCTCCCCGAACCACCGACCGCACCACATGGTAACGTCGCCAAGATGCCCGCAGCTCATTGTCGGTTTCACTGCATTTTAATACGCGGTGAAACTCCAATTCTGTTGCTTCTCCATCCATCAAAGCCGACATTTCTTCCCGAGCTTTATCAGTCATATACCTTTACCTTTCATACCGCGTAACAACACTAGTGGCGAAACTTAAGTACTTAAACATCAGTACTTAAACATCAACATTCAAACTTATAACACCTAACACCAACTCTACTTACTCACCTACGCAACCAAATCTTTAATTCGACTATCTATTGCCTCTCGCCCACGAAAAATACGAGACCTAACAGTACCTACGGGGCAATCCATCACTTCTGCAATCTCCTCGTAACTAAGACCATCAAATTCCCGTAAAGTTACTGCGGTTCTAAGGTCGCCAGGCAAATCACTTAACGCCTGATACACCAAAGCCTCAAGCTGATCTGTCATCAATTGATTCTCGGGTGTCGATATTTCATGCAACACAGCACCCCCATCATAAAATTCTGCATCAGCCACATCGACATCTGAACCAGGAGGTCTACGCCCTCTCGCCACCAAGTAGTTCTTGGCGGTATTTACAGCAATACGATAGATCCACGTATAAAAGGCACTCTCTCCCCGAAATTTAGGAAGCGCTCGATAAGCTTTAATAAATGCCTCTTGGGATACATCTTTTGCCTCATCCGGATCATTCACAAAACGCCCAACAATTGACAATACCTTATGTTGATATTTGCCAACTAAAAGGTCGAATGCCCGCTTGTCACCTTTTTTAACCCGTTCTACTAACTGCTGATCGGCTTCACGCTCGGTCATGCATCAAAACTCCTAATTACAATGTCCACCGACTACGTTAACCTCCTCGTGAACACATACTATTGGTATGACTGGCAAAGTGCGTGCTAGTTCCCCACAAACCAACCAAAGATTACGCTGCACTATACCAGCGTCCATATACCGGTCTCAATCCCTGTTTACGCGACACCTAATTGCAATAAACGCCACCCACCCTTCAGCTCTACTTTGGACACTAGTAAAGAATAGTCCCAAAGCAGTATTTTTATCGGCGCTAAAGCATTATCATTCCAGCCTTTGCATTTTGGAGTCCAGGTAATGGGGCAATTAATTAAACACGACATACTAGTTATTGGCAGTGGAGCGGCAGGCCTTACGACGGCCTTACACCTTGCCCCTCACGCCAACGTTGCTGTTTTAAGTAAGGGCTCACTTACTGCCGCCAATACATATTACGCACAAGGTGGCGTAGCTGCTGTATTGGACAAGGGCGACTCTATCGAAGCCCACATTACCGATACCCTCAATGCAGGCGCCGGCTTATGTCATGAAGATGCGGTACGCTTTACCGTCGAGAATGGACCAGCAGCAATCCACTGGTTAGTCGAACAAGGTGTTGGTTTTACCACGGAAATGCTGCCAGATGGCCAAGAAGATTTCCATTTAACCAAAGAAGGTGGTCACAGCCACAGGAGAGTCATTCACGCCGCTGATGCCACTGGCTTTGCTATATCTAACGCCTTAATAGAGCAAGTATCCCAACACCCTAACGTCGATATTTTCGAATCTCGCGTTGCCATCGACTTAATCACCTCTGATAAGCTCAGTGGGAAAGATAAAAACCAAGTCGTTGGCGCCTATGTTCTCAACAAAGAGACAGGTGAGGTTGATACACACCGGGCACGTTTTGTTGTACTGGCTAGCGGAGGAGCAAGTAAAACCTACCTGTACACCAGCAACCCCGATGTTGCCACTGGAGATGGCGTTGCCATGGCTTGGCGAGCCGGTTGCTCTGTTGCCAACATGGAATTTAATCAATTTCACCCTACCTGCCTATACCACCCCGATGCGCGTTCATTTTTAATAACCGAAGCCGTTAGAGGTGAAGGCGGCTATTTACGCCTACCTAATGGCGAGCGTTTTATGCACCGGTTTGACGAACGAGGTGAACTAGCTCCCAGGGACATTGTCGCTCGTGCTATCGACCATGAAATGAAGCGGTTAGGTGTTGATTGTTTGTATCTCGACATTAGCCACAAGTCACCAGACTTTATTCAAGCCCACTTTCCTACAGTCTATGAGAAATGTCTTTCCTTAGGCATAGACATCACCAAAGGCCCAATCCCCATTGTCCCTGCCGCTCATTATACCTGCGGTGGGGTCACCACCAACGAACATGGTGAGTCAGGTGTAGATGGCCTCTATTGCATTGGCGAGACGGCTTTTACTGGGTTACATGGTGCGAACCGTATGGCCAGTAACTCTCTGTTAGAATGCTTGGTATATGCGATTTCAGCAAGCAAAGCTATTAGTGGGAAACTGAACACCCCTGCCATCTCTCTAGACATTCCTCAATGGGATGAAAGTCAGGTAACAGATTCCGATGAAGACGTTGTCATCTCTCACAACTGGGATGAGCTACGCCGTTTTATGTGGGATTATGTCGGCATAGTAAGAACAGACAAACGTCTCGCTAGAGCCTTACACCGGGTCGAGCTATTACAGCGAGAGATTGATGAATATTACAGCAATTACAAAGTCAGTAATGATTTGATAGAGCTGCGCAAT
>CAJXZM010000050.1 GCA_913063125.1 uncultured Gammaproteobacteria bacterium
TTAGAGCGATCATAAGCACCTTTTATCGCTTCGGCAAATATAGCTTTTAATCCATTGTCTTGCATAATATTAATTGCACATTCGGTTGTGCCTGCAGGAGATGTGACCCGCCGACGTAGTTCCGCAGCATCAACATCGCTAGTGATGGCCAATTGTGCTGAACCAAGGGCTGTTTGTAAGGTTAATTGAGATGCCACTGCATCAGGTAAGCCTAAAGAGCGGCCCGCTTCCATCATTGCTTCCATAACCAATAAAAAATAAGCGGGGCCACTGCCGGAAAGGGCAGTAACGGCATCGATTTGATCTTCGTTTTCAACCCATAAAGCAAGGCCAACAGCAGACAGCACGTCTTTTGCGAGTTTTTTCTGAGTATCTGATACGTATTGATTCGCAAATAACCCGGTTGCCCCTGTTTGAACCAGTGCGGGAGTATTAGGCATGCAGCGCACAATGGGCGCTGACTCGCCAAGCCAGGTGCTTAGGTTGCTGAGGGTAATGCCAGCAGCAATACTAACCACCAATGGGCTACGTTGTTTGATAATCCCCTTAAGAGGTGTGGCTACGGTTTCCATAACCTGAGGTTTGACCGCAAATATAATGACATCTGCGTGGCTACAGGCTTGGACGTTATCCCGCGTGGTATTCACCGCAAGGTCTGTGCGACATCGTAGTAATAAGTCCTCATTTAGATCGGTCATGGTAATCTGGGTGTTGTCGAAGCCTTTGGCGATGAGTCCGCCAGCTAGGCTGCTCGCCATGTTGCCTGCTCCGATGAAAGTGATCTTAGCGCTCATATCTGATATGTCCGTTTTATGTCGTTATATTTATTGTCGAGGGCCAAATAGAGCGGTGCCAATACGTATAATGGTTGCCCCTTCAGCGATGGCTGCTTCTATATCGTCAGACATTCCCATTGAAAGAGTATCCAGTTTAGGAATGCCGCCAGGTAGTTGGTGATTAATGGTTGAGAGCAATGCCGCTATTTTTGCAAAAGGTTGGCGTTGTTTCGCCAATGTTTCTCGTTTTTGTGGAATGCACATTAAACCCCGTAATCTAAGATTAGGCAGTTGACTGATTTCTATCGCTGCACTGACAGCCTCATTCACTGTAAATCCAGATTTGGATGTTTCATTATCAATATTAATCTGCAAACAAATTTGCAGAAAGGGCAGTGTGGGAGGACGTTGATTGCTCAGACGTTTGGCAAGCTTTAAGCGATCAACGCTGTGTACCCAGTGGAAATGCTCAGCAACTGCTCGAGATTTGTTGGATTGTATGGGGCCGATAAAATGCCAGTGGATATCACAGTCGGTTAGTTGTTGTTGTTTATCTAAGGCTTCTTGTAGATAGTTTTCGCCGAAATCTTTTATGGCAGAGGAGTACAGGGTACGTATACTTTCGGCGGTCCTGGTTTTGCTTACAGCAAGTAAGGAGGGAGTGCTGCACTTATGTGTTTGACAGGTAAGTGATATTCTTTTTTCTACGTCCTGTAGTCGGACTGCGATCTGTTGCTCAGTAATAGGCATAATACTATGATAAATAAGAATAAAAGGGTTTAGATTATAGTTGTAATGTGGCTATTTTAACGTAAAACAATGGCAATTGCTGAATTACTCGCTGATTAGGTTGCTGATAAGGCAGGTGCAACCGCTATCTGGGTGCTAACCTAATAGAGATTACTTATTTATATAGACTGCCCGTGGCTGTCTTTTAGACATGATTAGAATGACAACAGGTTAAAAAATCGATGGATATTACTGAATTACTTGCATTTAGTGTTAAAAACGGTGCGTCCGATTTGCACCTTTCGGCTGGCTTACCTCCTATGATCCGTGTAGATGGTGATGTGCGTAGAATCAACTTGCCGCCGATGGATCATAAGCAAGTGCATTCACTGATTTATGACATCATGAATGATAAGCAGCGAAAGGATTATGAAGAATTCCTTGAAACGGATTTTTCTTTTGAAGTGCCTGGAGTTGCTCGTTTTCGTGTTAACGCGTTTAACCATAACAGAGGGGCGGGTGCGGTATTTCGTACAATCCCAGCTAAAGTACTGACCATGGAGGATTTGGGGCAAGGGCAAGTTTTTAGAGATATTTCAGACCTTCCTCGCGGTATGGTATTGGTAACGGGGCCAACGGGCTCTGGTAAAAGTACGACGATGGCAGCGATGATTGATTATATTAATGAAACTCGCTATGAACATATACTAACCATTGAAGATCCTATTGAATTTGTTCATGAGAGTAAAAAGTGTCTTATGAACCAACGAGAAGTGCATCGTGATACCTTAGGTTTTGCCGAAGCACTGCGTTCAGCGTTACGTGAAGATCCCGATATCATCCTTGTTGGTGAGATGCGAGATTTGGAAACGATTCGATTAGCGTTAACTGCCGCAGAGACTGGGCACTTAGTATTTGGTACATTGCATACAACCTCAGCGGCAAAAACGATTGACCGTGTGGTTGATGTATTTCCGGCAGCGGAAAAGTCGATGGTGCGTTCCATGTTGTCGGAATCATTACAGGCGGTTATTTCACAATCATTGCTTAAGAAAAATGGCGGCGGTCGAATTGCAGCCCATGAAATCATGATAGGAACTCCCGCTATTCGTAATTTGATTCGCGAAGATAAGGTGGCACAAATGTATTCTGCGATTCAAACAGGGGGTAACTTAGGTATGCAAACCTTAGATCAATGTTTGCGAGAGTTGCTCAATAAAGGGCTGATTTCTCCAGAAGCAGCACGAGAGAAAGCGAAGAACCCTGATAGTTTTTAGAATATGATTTATAAGAATGTTCGGATAATAATGTAGTAATAAGAGGTGAAGAATGGACTTTGAAGGGCTGCTAAAATTAATGGTGGAAAAAGGCGCGTCGGATTTATTTATCACTGCCGGTGTGGCCCCTAGTATGAAAGTCCATGGGCGAATAGTTCCTGTAACAAAAACCTCTTTAAGCCCAGAAAAAACCCGTGAAACGGTGTTAGGAGTAATGAATGAGTCTCAGCGCAAAGAGTTTGTAGAGACTCGCGAGTGTAACTTTGCCATAAGTGCACGAGGTATTGGACGATTTCGTGTGAGTGCGTTTTATCAACGTAATCTTGTTGGAATGGTTCTGCGGCGTATTGAAACCAACATACCTCGTATTGATGATCTTGGTCTGCCCTCAATGATTAAAGAGTTGGCGATGACTAAACGGGGTATTGTTATTTTTGTAGGGGCAACGGGAACCGGTAAGTCGACTTCTCTTGCTTCTATGATTGGTCATCGGAATCATAACAGTAAAGGGCATATTATTAGTATCGAAGACCCTATTGAGTATATTCACCAACATGCGGGTTGTATTGTTACTCAGCGTGAGGTTGGACTTGATACGGAAAGTTTTGATATTGCACTAAAAAACACCTTACGACAGGCGCCAGATGTAATCATGATTGGTGAAATTCGTACTCGAGAAACCATGGGGTACGCTATTGCCTTTGCTGAAACCGGACATTTAGTATTGGCCACATTACACGCCAATAACGCTAACCAAGCGTTGGATCGTATTGTTCACTTTTTTGCAGCAGATCGCCATAGTCAATTGTGGATGGATTTGTCCCTCAATTTAAGAGGAATGGTTGCACAGCAACTAATTCCAACACCTGATGGCAAAGGACGTCGAGCGGTGGTTGAGGTTCTTCTAAATACTCCTTTAATGGCAGATCATATCCGAAAAGGGGATGTACATTTATTGAAGCCATTGATGATCAAATCTCGCGAACTGGGTATGCAAACTTTTGATCAGGCACTATATGATTTGTATTCTGCAGGAGAAGTCACCTATGAAGATGCCATATCGCATGCGGATGCTCCGAATGATCTACGCTTAATGATTAAATTGGGTAATGAAGGTGGCCTAGAGCAACTAGAGGATGCAACGAAAGGCCTGTCACTTGAAGATGATGACGCTATGAAATTCTAGGCGTTTTTAACACCTTCCACATGCCATAGACCCCAGCAAAAAGCTACGCTATATTAAAGCCAAAACCAATCACCTTTTCTGGGAATCGGCAATGGCCTATAACACGATCGACTATAAAATAATCAACAACGTACTTACCTTAACGCTGAATCGTCCTGATAATTTAAATGCTTTTACTGTTGAAATGGCGAACGAGCTAATTGATGCCTTTAATGCGGCAAGTAACGATGACGCTGTTCGAGCAATCGTGGTAACAGGGGCTGGTCGAGCTTTTTGTGCTGGTATGGATTTATCCAGTGAGGGTAATGTATTCGGTCTTGATGAAACTCAGGTTCCTACATTGGATGATATGAACACCCGATTAGATGACCCGGCTATTCTTCATGGTGTGCGGGATACTGGTGGGCGTGTGACATTGGCAATTTATGATTGTACCAAACCTGTGATTGCGGCAATAAACGGTGCTGCGGTTGGTATTGGGGCCACGATGACGCTGGCGATGGACATTCGGTTAGCATCAGAAAATGCACGTATTGGTTTTGTATTTAATAAATTGGGCATTGTTCCAGAGGCGTGTTCTAGTTGGTTTTTGCCAAAGATTGTGGGTATCTCCCAGGCGTTGGAATGGGTTTATAGTGCAGAAATAATTAAGCCTGACGCAGCAAAAGCCGCTCGTTTAGTAAAGGCCGTATATCCAGCAGAAACCTTGTTGGAGGAGGCGTATAAAATTGCCAATAAGATAGCGAATAATACTTCAGCCGTTGCTATCGCACTGTCCCGGCAAATGATGTATCGAAATTCAGCGCAACCCCACCCGATAGAAGCACATAAAATTGAGTCACTAGCGATGTTTTATGCGAGTGTTGATGATGGGAAAGAAGGTGTAAGCGCCTTTTTCGAAAAACGAGAAGCAAAATTTAGTACTACTATGTCAGAAAACAAACCGCCGTTTTACCCATGGTGGTAATCGCTCGTTCTCTGTTATGAAAGTTGGAACACTAAGCGGCCATTGTGAATGGTCGCACAGGTGCGGCCATTCATTGTTTTGCCTAATAGCGGTGAGTTTTTTCCTTCAGAGCGCAATGTGCTTGATGTGAGCTGCCATTGAGCGGAAGGGTCAAAAATACTCAGATTGGCCATGGCGCTTTCAGCGATTTTACCTGCATCAATTTTGATGATATTGGCAGGGGTTGTTGCGATACACGCCACCCATTCCTGTTCTGATAAAATACCGTCACGCACCAAGCCAAAACTCATGGGCAAGAATGTTTCAATACCGGATATACCTGCTTCAGTTGCACTAAAGGGTGCTGATTTTGCTGCGATTTCGTGAGGTTGATGATCTGATGTGATAGCAGTAACAACCCCAGATTTGATGGCATCTATTAATGCTTTACGATCAATCTCACTTCTAAAGGGCGGATTTACATGATATTGGCTATTAAAGCCGTCAATCGTTTCATCATTAAATAATAATTGGTGAACAGCAACATCAGCGGTAACGGGTAGGCCTCGCTGTTGGGCTGCGGCAATTTGTTCAATACTACGGGCACAGGATAATTGGCCAAAGTGTGCGGTTACACCGGTTTGTTCTACTAGAAGTAGGTCTCGTGCTAGTGCAACGGTTTCTGCTGAGCGCGGTATACCGGGTAAGCCGAGACGAGTTGATGTGAAGCTTTCATGGACAATGCCGTCACCTTGTAAACTTAAATCAACACTTTGAAAGAATACGGTTAGATTAAACGTCGCAGCGTATTCTAAGCAGCGTAATAATACCCGGTTATCTTTTATTGCATTACGCAGCTGAGCAACGCCAATGCAACCTGCTTCTTGCAGAGCGTGCATTTCACTAAGTTGAGAGCCTTCTAAACCACGAGTGATTGCACCAATAGGTAATACGTGGGCATAACCGGATTGGTGTGCTCGCTCTTGAATAAGTGCGGCAACAGCTGGGCTATCAATAACAGGGTTGGTATCTGGCGGACAACACAGGTGAGTTACCCCTCCCGCTGCTGCAGCTTGGGTTTCACTGTGAATGGTACCTTTGTATTCTTGCCCTGGTTCTCGTAAGCGTGCGCATAAATCTACGGCTCCAGGAATAACCAATTTATTCTCAGCATTAATGGTAATGTCGGTATGAATATTTACTGTATCGGCGCTATTTTCATTATTAGGCTCGCTATGTTTAGATATAATATGCTGAATAAACCCGTCAACAATATAAATATCTGCAATCTCGTCCCGTTGAGATTGAGGGTCAATAACACGGCCGCCAGTAATTTTTATAGATTGAAGGTTGGGAGAAGAGGGGGTGAACTTCATGCGCCATGTTCTCCATTAATTGATTCAGAAGTAGTAATTTCTGTTGATTGGCCACTCATCGCCATAGAAAGTACGGCCATTCGTACGGATATGCCGTAGTTAACTTGCTTAAGAATAACGGACTGAGGGCCGTCAGCAACGGCCGTTTCAATTTCTACCCCCCGATTAATGGGACCTGGATGCATGACGATCGCATCAGGTTTTGCAAAAGCGAGCTTTTCTGTCGTGAGACCGTATAAACGGTAAAACTCATGTTCACTAGGCAGTAGTGCAGAATTCATTCGTTCTTTTTGTAGGCGTAACATGATAACAACGTCGACATCTTTTAAACCTTGTTCCATATTATAAAAAACTTTCGCACCAAGGTGCTCCATATCATGGGGAATCAGAGTTTTTGGCCCAATCACCCGCACCTCGCCTACTTGTAAACCGTTTAATGCATGAACTTGAGAACGCGCTACTCGTGAGTGGGTAATGTCGCCAATGATCGCAACTTTAAGGTTGCGAAAGTCGCCTTTATGTTTTCGAATAGTGTACATATCCAACATGGCTTGAGTCGGGTGGGCGTGGCGACCATCGCCGGCATTAATAATAGCTACATGTGGACAGACTTGGCTGGCAATAAAATGTGGAGCGCCACTGTCCTGGTGACGAACAATAAACATGTCGCTATCCATGGCCTCTAGATTCCACAACATGTCCATTAGGGATTCACCTTTGGAGGTGGCGGAAGCGCTGATGTTGATGTTAAGTACATCGGCAGAGAGACGTTTTGCTGCCAACTCAAAGGTTGTACGTGTACGTGTGCTGGCTTCGAAGAATAAATTTACGACCGTTTTACCGCGTAATAAAGGGACTTTTTTAACCGCTTGCTGACCTACACTAGAAAAGGATTCGGCTGTATCAAGGATTTCGGTAAGTATCTCAGTACTCAGGTTTTCAGTGGTGAGAAAGTGTTTGAGTTGACCGTGTTCGTTGAGTTGCAGTTTGTGTGGAGGAATAGTCAGGCTCATGAGAATCTCTATCGTCGTCAGTATTCAATCAATGGTCATCAATGCCGTCAGTTTACGTGGGTAATCGTCAGGTGCATATTATCGGGGCCGTTTAATTTTACGCGTTGTTGGGGGGCTAAATCCAACTGTTCTCCAATAATATCTGGTTGAATGGGCAGATCACGTCCAAGTACGTCAATCAAGGTGACCAATATGACGGAGGCAGGGCGGCCGTAGTCAAATAATTCATTAAGCGCCGCCCTAATCGTTCGCCCGCTACTGATAGCATCGTCTACTAATATAATGTGTTGCCCATCAGTAGCAAAAGGTAAATCGGAGGTTTTAACGGAGGGGTGTAAGCCTTTTTGCGTAAAGTCATCGCGGTAGAAGGTTATATCAAGTAACCCAAGAGCTTGATCTAGTGCGAGTTGTTGATGTAATGCTTTTGCAACCCATGCTCCACCGGTATGGATTCCGACCATGGCGGGTTGATTGATTGCGCGTTGATCAAGCAGGTTTTGTAGATCAGATGACATGTTGTTAATGAGAGAATCAACAGTAGGCAGGGTCATAAATTATGTCCTGTTGTTGGTTCGAGCTCAGCGAACCACGTTTCGATAATAAGGGCGGCGGCGACACTATCAATTTGACGATTTGACTTTGCAGCTCGCCCACTATATTGCTGTATTTGGTCTCGGGCATCGTAGCTTGAGAGGTGCTCATTTGTGGTGAATAGCGGTAATCCAAAGCGGCCATGTAACCGATTACCAAATTTTCTGGCTCGCTTTGTTAGTGCGTTGTCAGTGCCATCTTCATTGAGAGGGATTCCAACAACAAATGCATCCGGCTGCCATTCGTCGATTAATGCAGCGAGGGTCTCCCAGCGAGGTTGGCCGTCTTTTGCGGGTATTTCGGGTAAAGGGCTGGCAGTCTGAGTGAGTTTTTGACCTATGGCGACACCAATTTTTTTGGTACCAAAATCAAACCCCATAACGGTTGTAATCAACGGTTCGAATCCACCATTTATGAATGGCCAACGTCTGAGGACATAAGGCTTAGGTCGATACCAAGTAATTTTGTTGCTGCTTCCCAGCGTTTTTCTTGAGGTGTTGAGAACAGTATTTCTGGATCAGCTTTAACTGTGATCCAGGCATTGGACTGCATCTCTTCTTCGAGCTGTCCACCACCCCACCCCGCATAACCTAGTGCAATAAGACTGTCTTTGGGACCTTTGTTGTTGGCTATATCGTCCAAAATATCTCTGGATGTAGTAAGACAGATGCCTTCTTCCATGATAACGGTAGATTGCCATTCTTGAGGTTTTCTATGTAATACAAAGCCCATATCGGTTTGTACTGGGCCACCTTCTAGCACACTCTGATGGTCGAATTGTTCGTCGTAGCTATCAATATCGAGGTGTTCAAAAATTTCACCTAAAGATAAATTTAGTGGGCGGTTGATCATAATCCCCATTGCCCCATCTTCATTGTGCTCACAGATATAAGTGATGCTATGAGAAAAGTTAGGGTCTTCCATTGCTGGCATCGCAATAAGAAAGTGATTTTTTAAGCTATCATTTGAGTTGGTATCCATGGCTCTAGTATTGGGCCAAAAGATACGGGATTCAAGTGTTTAAACTCTAATCCCTACTCAGGTATCTAAAAACTTGAAAGGTAATTGCCCTTTTTAAATTGCCAGGTACGAATAATTTCTAAAATGTCTGTATTTTCTGCAATTTCCTCGGGAAATGAGGCGAATGGTGCCGAACGTTGCACAATATGCTTTGCTGCATCATCTAATGTACGCTTTCCTGAGGATTTTAATATACGAATCTCATGAACGGAGCCATCCGACTTTACCGCCACCATTAACCGTAAACTACCAAATATTCCTTTGCGCTCGAGCTCGGGAGGGTAATACAGATTACCAAAACGCTCGATACGCCGTCGCCATGCATCAAGGTAAGCAGCATCTTGTGCTGCTTTGGTACTAGCAGCCGTCAGTTGGCGTTTTCGTGGGCGCTTTGCATGAACTTGCTTCTTATCACTAAGTTGGGCTTCTAAGCTTGCTATCTGGAGACTGCGCTGCAACATTGCTATGGCTGAAACCTGCTCTGTTTGTTCAAGTTCTTTTTCTTCTGGATTTTGCGCTGTTTTAAAAAGACTGGTTGCCGTTGTGCTAAGTTGTTTTTTGGCAGAATGTTTTATTGGTGTTTGGCTGGCTTGTTGTTGAATCGGGTCAATTTCGCGTACGACGTTATCTTCGAATGCTGCGACTTCTGTGGTACTCACAACAGCCTTTTTTTCTAGGGTGCCGCTGCCTTGTTGATTGATTTGGGCAAGGAAGTCGGCATCTTCTGGAGTTGCGTCACTTTTGTTGTGTGCAAGGGTTATTTCGAGTGTTTCTGTACTGGTTTTAGGAGGGGGCAAAGTGAAGCTAACCCCTAGGATGAGGATGCCATGTAGTACTGCCGCTAAAAAAAACGTGAACATAAAGCGGTCATTTGCGGTGGCGCTGGGTGATTGTGCTAATACTGCCATGGATTCGTTACTTAAACCTTTGGTTTGTTATGTTGTAACTATATTAAGGTGAACTATTCAAGTGAACCTTAATTCAAGCGGGCCTTTAGACCCGCGCCGAATGTTGTGTTCCTATTTTTTAGCCAGCCGACGCTCGATAGCGTCCATTAGCAGCCCGGCGATATTGATCGATGTTGCTGCCTCAATTTCGCGGAGACAAGTTGGGCTGGTAACGTTGATTTCGGTAATATAATCTCCGATAACATCAAGGCCCACGAAGATTAACCCTTTTTCTACCAGGCTGTCGCGTACTTGCTCGCAAATCCAACGTTCTCTATCGGTTAGTTCATTAACAACTCCGGTTCCTCCTGCGGCTAAATTGCCTCGATTTTCACCTTCTGCAGGAATACGGGACAATCCATAAGGTACCGGTTCGCCATCGATGATCAATATTCGTTTGTCTCCTTGACTAATGTCAGGGATAAATTGCTGTGCCATTGCGGGTGTTTTTCCGTGGCCAGTCAAGGTTTCGATGATAACACTTAAGTTCTTATCTTTTGCACCTGTGCGGAAAATGGAAGCTCCGCCCATACCATCTAAGGGCTTAAGGATAATATCATTGTACTTTTCTGCAAACTTTTTCAGAATTTGAGGATTGGCGCTCACTGTTGTTGGTGTGCAACAGTCGGGAAATTCGGTGGCAAAGATCTTTTCGTTACAGTCTCGTAGGCTTTGAGGTTTGTTGACGATCAGTGATCCAGCTTTCTCTGCTTTATCCAAAATATACGTAGAATAAATAAACTCCATGTCAAAAGGTGGGTCTTTGCGCATTAAAATAACATCACATTCGGCTAAGGGATGTACGTTGGCATCCCCTAGTTGATACCAGCATTCAGGATTTCTGAGAGGCTTCAATGAACGGCTTGTGGTCATTGCTTGACCGTTTTCAATGAACATATCCTGCTGTTCAATATAACGTATGTCCCAATTTCTGTTATCCGCCTCCCATAACATGGCTAATGTACTATCCTTCTTGTAAGGAATGGATGATATTGCATCCATAACAACGCCCAGTTTAATTGTCATAGCTTTTGATCCTATAAAATGCGTCAAAGGTGGCAAGGAAATAGAGTTGAAAGATTAAACGATTTTTCATATAACTCAATATTTCTAGTTGATCTAGTTATAAAAGATGAGGCTTATCAGTATTAAAAATACTAATAACGACAATAGTTTATGGCTTGTGCTTAAAATCTATGATTATAATTACCGAACTACGGGTGTTTTGTCGAAAAATATAGTACTTCGAGTTTGCGAAGTAGCTACAACGATATTATAACTATATCTTACCGGCCAAAATAAAGGCTTACATAAAAAGGCAATGTCGATGGAAGACAACTTCGAAAGTTTAAAAGTCATGGTAATTGATGATAGTAAAACCATTCGTCGAACCGCAGAAACCCTGCTAAAAAAAGCGGGTTGTTCTGTGATCACAGCGACGGACGGATTTGACGCATTATCAAAAATCGCTGACACCCAACCGAATATTATTTTTGTAGACATAATGATGCCACGCCTTGATGGTTATCAAACATGTGCATTAATAAAAAATAATAGCGCTTATAAGTCAACACCTGTCATTATGTTGTCCAGTAAAGATGGGTTGTTCGATAAAGCAAAAGGCCGGATTGTTGGGTCGGATCAATATCTGACCAAGCCATTCAGTAAAGAAGAACTACTCGGTGCAATTCGTGAGCATGTAACAACATAAGTTATACGTTGTGTTGAATAAGCTTGTTTGGTTCAGACTAATTCTAAGCGAAATCGTGTTTTCTAAATTATACTGTTAGAAATCAAATTGAAGCGAAAACCTGTAATTGGAGGGTATATGCCTCGTGTACTCATAGTTGATGATTCTCCTACCGAGACGTACAAATTTAAAGAAATTCTTGAAAAGCACGGGTTTGAAATTATCACAGCAGAAAATGGTGCCGACGGTGTCTCAGTTGCTCGTCAAGAGCTGCCAGACGTAGTGTTAATGGACGTTGTGATGCCGGGTTTAAATGGTTTTCAAGCCACTCGCCAGATTAGCAAAAATGAAGAAACCAAACATATCCCTGTGATTATCGTTACAACGAAGGATCAGGAAACCGATAAAGTTTGGGGTAGGCGTCAGGGAGCAAGTGATTACTTGACCAAACCTGTCGATGAAGCCAAATTATTGGAAACTATTAAGCGTGTCATGGATGCGTAGATGTTATGAGTGAATTATCCCCTGCATACCTAAAACTGGTCGACTTAGCATCTCGCAGTCATAAAAACGCTGATGAGCTACCTGCGCAAACAGAAGCAGTTACATTTTGGACTGGCGTTGGGTTTACACTTGATGGTAATCAATATGTTGCCCCAATGGATGAAATCTCTGAAATATTAAGTGTTCCGCGCTTTACTCAGGTGCCCGGTGTACAAACGTGGGTGCGGGGAATATCTAACATTCGTGGGCGTTTGATGCCGGTGATGGATTTGCTAACCTTTCTGAATAAAAAATCTGAAATCCAATGGAAGCGCCGGCGCTTATTGGTGATTGAGAATGGAGAGTTGTATAGCGGCTTGGTTGTTGATCGAGTATTGGGTATGCAGCATTTTCCGGTAGATAATTTTGTCAATGAACTACCAGCAAGTTATAGCGTTACAAAAGAATATTTGAATGGTGGCTACACATCAGAAAAAGGCTCATGGGGTTTGTTCAGTTTGCGTAAGCTGGCAAGTGATCCGCGTTTTTTAAACGTTGCGTCTTAAAAAGTAGTCTCCCGATAAAAGGTACATTAGATAATAGTAGATTTTTATTGTTATCTAAGGGTGCCGGATAAAGTGCATTTCAGTAATGAATTACTTTGTTTGGTATCCAAATGATAGAAAAGTTTGAGTTTGAGCTTTTTTATCGAGCTGACCGTGAAAAAATTGAATTAACTTGAATGCTTAAATACTCATTCACGATAGTTGTGGTGTGTTTTTTGTTGTTTATTTCTCTTTTTCCTGTCGGTATTGAATTATTGAGCCTAGATTTATAATGATTCGATTTAATATAGATCAGCTCTAATAATGATCGGCTTAAACATGAAGTGTTTCGTACGGCTATCTATGAACATGCGTGTAATGCGTCTGGGAAGCGATAACGTAAGACATTAACCACTATAATAATTATGCACTGAACGGCCAGGAGTCCGCCTATGTCGTCTAGCACTGGGAAGCTGGATACCAGCACCAAATCTTCAAATCTTGTACCGATGTATATCATTGGTCTTATCGTAATGATGGGGCTAATGGTTGTTAACTTCGTTTTGGTGGGTGAGCACGCCGGAAAGTCTGCGAAGTATATAACCAAGGCAACAGAGCTTAAGGTACTGTCTCAACGTATCGCAAAAAATGCTCTGGAATCGGCATCAGGTAACGCAGATGCGTTTGCCTTCTTAGAGCAAGCTCGTGTTGAGTTTGGTTTAGCCTGGGATCAGATCAAAAATGGTGATACTGAAGAAGGCTTTAATGCTGATTCAGTGTTTGTTTCTACCGGTAGTCAAGAGATTGTGGCGGTGGATAAGGTCTGGAAAAGCGTTTCGCAAAATGCGGACGTGATTTTGCAGGGCCAGCAAACTGTTGTTAACTTACATGATGTTGCAAAGGTGTTGGCAGATACCATACCTGTGTTACAGGAAGAGTATGATCTGGTTGTAGAAACACTGCTAGATAATAGAGCGCCAGCAAGTCAGGTTGCGGTTGCACAGCGACAGTCACTCCTCGCAGAGAGAATTGTACGAAGTGTAAACAAAGTACTGGAAGGTGGTGAGGATGCGGTAATGGCCGCAGATAGCTTCGGTCAAGATACGCAACGCTTTGGACGTGTACTTACCGGAATGCTAGAAGGTGATGCCGCGCTTAATATAAGTCGGGTTCGTGATTCTGATGCGGTAGATTCGTTAAATGAAATCGCAGACTTGTTTGGCGAAGTGAATGATAGTGTTGATGAAATCCTTGAAAGTTCACCGGAATTGTTCCAAGTACGACGAGCAGCGGATGACATTTTTGTTGATTCTCAAACACTACTTGATGAAACCAGTGCGCTAACCAGTCGTTTCGAAGACACCTCTATTGCGGGTATTTGGTCGACAACGATTGGTATTGCTTGTGCTGTCTTGGCATTGGCATTCCTACTCTTGATCTTCTTTAACTTTATTGGGCAATCTCGTAGCAGCTTAGCGGAAGAAGAGCATCGACGTGAAGAGGAAGAAAAAGCCAACCAAAATAACCAAGAAGCGATCCTTCGATTGCTGGATGAATTGGGCGATTTGGCAGATGGTGATTTAACTATTCAAACAACGGTAACGGAAGATTTCACAGGAGCGATTGCTGACTCCATTAACTTTACCATTGACCAATTGCGTAGCTTGGTTTCAACCATCAACGAAACTGCTGTACAGGTATCATCGGCAGCACAAGAAACGCAGGCTACTGCGATGCATCTTGCAGAGGCATCTGAGCATCAGGCGCAAGAGATTGCTGGGGCATCTGCGGCGGTAAACGAGATGGCGGTTTCAATCGACCAAGTATCTGCTAACTCTGCTGAATCAGCAGCGGTTGCTGACAGGTCGGTATCCATCGCGAACAAGGGTGCTGAGGTGGTACAAAATACTATCCACGGTATGGACACGATTCGTGAGCAGATTCAAGAGACATCCAAACGTATCAAGCGACTGGGCGAATCATCTCAGGAGATTGGGGATATCGTATCCTTGATCAACGACATATCTGACCAAACTAACATTCTGGCACTTAACGCGGCGATTCAGGCATCGATGGCGGGTGAAGCTGGTCGTGGTTTTGCGGTAGTTGCGGATGAAGTTCAGCGACTTGCGGAACGTTCTTCAGCGGCAACAAAGCAGATTGAAGCATTGGTTAAAACCATTCAAACGGATACCAACGAAGCTGTTATTTCCATGGAACATACAACAGCAGAAGTGGTGCGTGGAGCTCGTCTAGCACAAGATGCGGGTGTGGCACTGGAAGAAATCGAGAACGTATCCAGCAACTTGGCGGACTTGATCCAGAACATTTCGAACGCTGCTCGACAGCAGGCGGCTTCTGCAGGCCATATCTCGAATACGATGAACGTTATTCAAGAGATTACGTCTCAGACATCGGCTGGTACAACAGCAACCGCGACCTCTATCGGTAACTTGGCTGAGTTGGCGGTACAAATGCGTAACTCCGTTGCGGGCTTCAAGTTACCCGAATCAGCGTAACGAGTCTGGAGTTTAACGCCAGTGTCTGCACATAAGTGGAGTATGAAAGAATCCCTTAAGATGGATGATGAACAGTTCATCCTCTGGCAGGCACTACTTGAAGATAGAACAGGAATGCAAATATCCGCCCAGCGGAAATCGTTTCTTGAAACCAGTTTGGCCATACGCATGCGTGAGGTTGGGTTACAAGATTACGACGCCTACTATGAAAAGCTGATGTCAGGTTTAACTGGCGAAGTGGAGTGGGCTACACTGGTAGATAGATTGACGGTGCAAGAAACTAGTTTTTTCCGACACACCAGCTCTTTTGAACTCGTTCATGATTATTGTGATGCGCGTTTAAAAGAAGGGGCTTCTAGCCTTGATGTGTGGTGTGTTGGCTGCTCAACCGGTGAAGAGCCATACTCATTAGGTATGATGTTAAATGGGTTAATAGAGCAGCATCAAGGGAAATATTGGGGCATTACTGCGACAGACATTAGTTTGCCAGCGTTGAGCAAAGCTCGCCAAGGCATCTATAGTAAGCGCAAACTGGATTTAATGAGTGATGAGTACAAATCGCGTTATTTTGCAACGCTACCAGGCTCTAGCTTATCTGAATCGCGCAAGGTCCAGGTAAACCGTGAATTAAAAGATCGTATTTGTTTTGCCCAGGTGAATGTATTGGAACTTGAATCCGCACCAATGGCTGAAATGGATGTAATTTTTTGTCAAAACCTTCTGATTTATTTTCGACGTTGGCGTAAGCGAGACATTGTAACTCATCTTGCTGAGCGATTAGCACCGGGCGGTTTAATGGTGTTAGGTATTGGTGAGGTGTTAGATTGGAGCCATCCAGATATGGAACGGGTTCCCTATGACAATACGTTGGCATTTGTCCGACGAAACGGCTGACATTAACGCCGGGAGATAGCATGGCCGAAAGTCACGATTATCAAGCGCTAGAATGGGTTAAAGGTGAGATAGAAGAAACCTTGAAGCAAGCGCAACAATCGTTAGAAGCGTATGTAGAAAATCCTGAAGATTCTACACGTATGCGCTTTTGCCTGACGCACCTACATCAAGTGTACGGCACTCTGCAGATGGTTGAGTTTTATGGTGCCGCATTGTTGGCAGAAGAGATGGAGAATCTCGCTCAAGCATTACTTAATAGTACTGTTGCCCATGTCGGTGATTCTCAAGAGGTATTAATGCGTGCAATGTTGCAATTGCCTGCATATTTGGATCGTGTTAAAGCAGGCAAGCGTGACATGCCTGTTGTTATTTTACCTCTGCTGAATGACTTACGTGCTGCTCGTGGTGATAGTTTATTATCAGAAACAGCACTCTTTAAACCCAATATGGCATCGGGTGAGCAAGCAGCACCGAAAGAAAAAATATCTGAAGAAGTTATTAATAAACTGCCGCAGTTACTGAAGAAGGTGCGTCAGTTATATCAGTTTGCATTGGTTGGTTTAATCAGAAACCAAGACATGGCCACGAACTTAGGTTATTTGGCAAAATCTCTGGCAAAACTTGAGCAGCTTTATAGTAATGCGCCGATGGCACAACTTTGGTGGGTTGGTGGTGCCGTGGTTGAAGGTGTTTCCCGCTCTTCTATTGAATTGGGTACGTCTGTCAAAATGTTGCTTGGTCTACTTGATCGGCAAATAAAGGATAATATCGAATCCGGTGCAAATCGTATGGAGCCGGTGCCTGTCGAATTGTTAAAAAATTTACTTTATTACGTTGCTCGTTGTGATGGTGATTCGCCAAAAGTTAAAGAAGTTAAAAAGGCATTTCGATTAGAAGAAGCATTACCAAGTGATGATCTTATTGATGTAGAGCGTCAACAGCTTGCAGGCCCGGATAAAGAAGCTATTGCTTCAGTTATAAAAGCATTGCTAGAAGAAATGGTGGTAATTAAAGAAAATTTGGACATTTTCTTACGAGGGCAATCACAAGATATAGAAGAGTTGAAACCTTTAATTCCTAGTTTAAAACAAGTTGCCGATACTTTAGGTGTACTTGGTATTGGAAATCCACGTCGCGTTATTCTTGAACAAATAGATGTGATTGGCAGAGTAGTTGAGTCTGGTTTTATGCCGGATGACAACACGTTTATGGATGTCGCTGGTGCATTGTTATATGTTGAAGCAACCTTGCAAGGTATTGCAGAAGACGGTGCCCGTAGTGGAATGGATTTTGGTGATAACCAAGCAGATAACGATAACTATGTTTCACCGGAACATGTGCATAAAGCGCGTTCTGCAGTTATTGAAGAGTCACGAGCGGGCTTAGAAAATGCCAAAGATGCAATAACTGAATATATAGGGTCAAATTATAACAGTGAATATTTAGAAGCTGTACCGGAGATATTACACAGCGTTCGTGGCGGGTTGGCGATGGTGCCACTTAATCACCCTGCCGCACTATTGCAAAGTTGTGTGAGTTATATTCAGAATGATTTGATTGATACCGGCACCCAGCCAGATTGGAAGGTGCTGGACACATTAGCGGATGCTATTACTAGTATTGAATATTATTTAGAACGTTTGGGTGAGCAATTTCCTGGTGATGAGGATATTTTGTCCATTGCCGAAGACGCGGTGGCAAGTTTAGGCTATCCGGTAGAGCGTGTTGATGAATTTGCTATCTCAGCTGGTGACACGGAAAATGAATCGGAAAATATTGTTACGCTAGATCAAGTGGATTTTGATGAAAACATTCCTGAGTTAGAAATCCCAGAACTTTCTCATGTGGCAGATGATAGTGAAATGTCAGAACAGGTACCCAATATTGAGAATGAAGTTCCTGTATTAGATGCGGCCATTACTGAAAGTATAGCCGAAGCAATTACCGAAAAAATGGAAGAAACCCCTCCAGTTGAAGATGTTGTGAAAGTTTCAGAAGAGCCTGAGGCTGATGAAGTGGAAGATGACGATGATTTAATTGATGATGAGATTCTAGAGATTTTTGTTGAAGAAGCCGAAGAAGTTTTGGAAGCCATTGTTGAATTTACACCGAAATGGAAAGCGGACCGAGATGCAGAGGAGCCTCGTGCGGAAGTGCGTCGAGCTTATCACACCTTAAAAGGCAGTGGCCGAATGGTTGGAGCAACCGTTATTGGTGAATTAGGTTGGTCAATTGAAAATATGTTAAACCGCGTGCTTGATGGAAATATCGAAGCGAGCGATGACGTATTTTTAATTATGGAAACGGTGACGTCCATAATGCCCGAACTAGTAAAGGATTTTGAAAATCGGCAAGACACCACGTTAAATGTCAGTGCATTAGCTGCCATTGCGGATGCGTTGTCTCGCGGGGAACAACCGCCGTCAATGCCAAGCAGTTTGTATATAGGTGACGAATCTGTTCCTGACGTTAGTGGTGTGCTTGAAGTGGATGCTGCCGAGACTGCTGAGAATGTAGTTGAAGAGAAGATTGAAGAAATTGCACCGACAGATGATATTGAACCGTTAGCGACAATGGATGACATTGAACCAATTGAAGCCGTAGACATGTTGATGGCTGAAGACGTTATTGACCCCGTCTTATTGGATATTTTCAGCCAAGAAGCCCGCTCACATCTAGAGGTTGTTCGCGAATTTTTGCAATTGGCAGAACAATCACCACAATCATTTACTAGTCCGTTACTACGCGCTTTGCATACGTTAAAAGGTAGCGCGCACATGGCGGGTATTCATGTTATCGCCGACCTTGCTTCTCCTACAGAAAAATTTATTAAGGAATGCCACCTGCAAGGGTTGGAAACAGACACTGAGATTCATCAGTTTTTGGCGTCGGCAGTAGATCTTATAGAAAGTGGTGTTGAGCAATTGACAACAACGCCCACAACGATAATTGAAGGGACAGAAGCATTTGTTGAGCTAGCGGAGGAGCTGCGCCAGCGTAAATTGGTTCACGTCGAAGAAGCAGAAAATGCGGATGATATGGTAGTTCCAGATCCTCAATTGGTTTCTATTTTCTTAGCTGAGGGTACAGATTTAATTCTAGATGCTGCAGATGTGTTAAATCATTGGGAGCAAAACCCGGTACCTGGTAAAGACCTTGATAATCTACGTCGTGAACTGCGTATTCTTTCTCGCAGCGCAAGTGCGGCACAACTTAATGATGTTGTGGCCTTATGTATGGCATTGGAGGAAACCTATAATGCCATGTCTGAAGGTATGCTAACGCCGGGGACGGAGTTTTTCGAAATAGCTCACCGTGCACATGAACATTTGATAGGAATGATGGATCGTATTGCTGTTGGTCAAAAACCTATAGGTGTCGATGCATTGGTTAGTGAGCTGCAAAGTTTGGTTGATCAAGCGCCAGAAGTGGCTGAGCAGATTGAAGCGAAATCTTCTGAAGAAAGCGAAGAAGCTATCGAAGATGAAGCTTCAGAGTTTGAATTTGATACAGAGGCAGAAACATCCTCATTGGAATACGAGGAAATTGATGAGCTTGATGAACTTGAGTCTCCAGAAGAAGTTGCACCGACGATTAGTGAAGATGAAGATGAAGAGGAGGAGTATGACGCAGAGTTAGTAGAAATCTTCCTAGAAGAAGCTGAAGAGATTGTTGAGTCTATTTCCAACCTATTAGAAGAGTGGCGTTCGGAACCTGATAATTTAGATAAAGTTGCTCAGTTGCAGCGCGATCTACACACCTTAAAAGGTGGTGCGCGTATGTCGGATATGACTGAAATCGGAGACTTGGCACACCATTTAGAAAACCTATATGAAGGTTTGTGCGATAAGAAGTTTGTCGCGATACCTAGCTTGTTCAGCATCCTTAACGAGTGCCATGATACGTTAGCGGTAATGGTTGAGGCATTACAGGCAGGACAACCATTAACAGCAGCGGATGGTTTGATAAAGCAAGTTGAAGCTTATATGGCTGGGGATACTGAATTCGAAAGCCTCGCTTCCAACATGACAGAGGACATGACAGGCAAAGAGTCGGCGCCTCCCTCGGCTAGTGTTGAAGCTGCCAATGAACCAGAGCTTGTTCAGCAGGATGAAAATGCTTTAGAAGCCTTGAGTTCTGATGATGACGGTGAAGAGATTGATATTGAAATCCTTGAAGTCTTTATGGAAGAGGCCAGTGAGCTCATTGAAGGGTTGGATACTACTGTCAGTGCATTACAAGATGAGCGAGATAGCCAGGAACATGTTGATGAACTCAAGCGTTTGTTGCATACCTTTAAGGGAGGTGCTCGTCTAGCGGGATTAAAACTGTTGGGTGATATTAGCCATGATTTTGAAACCTTCCTGATTGAACAGGAAACACTGATTGAACAAGAAGAACGCACCGAAGGGTTTGATGATGCAAGCTTAAGTACAATTCAGGGTTATCAAGATAAGCTAATTGAACAAGTTGATCTTGTTCGACAGCGTGGCTCAGAGTTACTTGAAGAGGCAGCGTTACCAGGTCAAGTGTTCGACAAGCCTCAAGGTAAGCCTGATTCTCCAAGAAAAGTTACAGGTGAAGATAATGTGGTGCCTATTACCCCACAGCCTGAACCTGGTGAATCCATTATCATCCATGATGCTGTGGCGGGTTCAGCAGCAGCAGTGCATGACTCAGGGGAAAAGTCGGGAAGCGGCGAAAGTATTCGTGTTTCTGCCGATTTGATTGAAGAACTGGTTAACCTCTCAGGTGAAACAAGTATTATTCGCGGTCGAGTCGAGCAAGAACTGACGGATTTCTCTTACGAAATTGATGATATTGGTATGGCCATTGACCGGGCTCGTGAGTTATTACGTCGCTTGGATATTGAAACTGAAACACAAATACTTCATGGCCACCAAACGGTAGGGGAGGGTAGTGATTACGCTGATTTTGATCCACTGGAAATGGATCGTTATTCAACGTTACATCAGTTATCTCGATCGCTTTCTGAGACCGCAAGTGATTTGATGGATTTAAAAGACTCATTGTTAGATAGAGCAAGAGATACTGAAACGTTACTGCAGCAGCAGGCGCGTGTTAACTCTGAATTACAAGAAGGTTTAATGCGTACCCGCATGGTTCCGTTCTCTCGAATGGTACCGAGATTACGCAGAATTGTTCGTCAGATTTCTGGAGAAGTGGGTAAAAAAGCTGAGTTGGAAGTGATTGGTGCTGATGGTGAAATGGATCGTACCGTCATGGATCGAATGATATCACCATTAGAACATATGATTCGAAATGCTGTGGATCACGGTATTGAAACCCCAGAAGAACGAAAAGCTGCGGGTAAAGAAGAGACCGGGCGGATTACTATTCATCTAGCACGAGAAGGTGGTGATGTAGTATTACGTTTAATGGATGATGGTAAGGGTATTAATCTTGAAGCAGTGAAGACTCGTGCTATAGAGCGGGGCTTGATGAAAGTTAATGCACCACTTACTGAAAAAGAAATAATGCAATTTATTTTTAAGGCAGGGTTTAGTACTGCTGAGAAAGTGACGCAGATTTCTGGTCGTGGTGTGGGTATGGATGTGGTACACAGTGAAATCAAGCAATTGGGGGGGAATTTAAAAATTCACTCTGCCCCGAATGCAGGTTCTCAGTTTACCGTACGTTTGCCGTTTACAGTATCAGTTAACCGCGCATTGATGGTAAGAGTAGGAGACGATGCCTATGCAATACCTCTGAATAATATTGAAGGTATTGTACGTGTGAGTCCTTATGAGTTGGATGCATATTATCAGCCGGATTCTCCAGATTTTGAATATGCAGGGGAAAGCTATCGATTACGTTATCTCGGTCGTTACGTGCATGGTGTGCAGAGTCCTGATTTACAGAGTCATGTAAAACCGTTACCGGTGTTGTTAGTACGTGGTGCTGATCATACCGTTGCTCTGCAGGTAGATTCACTGGTTGGATCTAGAGAAATTGTTGTTAAGTCGGTAGGTCCTCAATTAAGTGCTGTAAGTGGGATTTCTGGGGCGACGATCTTAGGTGATGGTAGTGTTGTTATCATTTTGGATCTCAACGCAATGATTCGAGCGGATCACGCACAATTGAGTGTTGATGGGACACAAGACGTTGTTGAAGAGGTAGCAGTAGAAACTACACCAACGGTTATGGTAATTGATGACTCGGTAACAGTAAGAAAAGTAACGACACGTTTACTTGAGCGCCATGGTTTTGATGTAGTCACTGCAAAAGATGGTGTTGACGCTATCACTCAACTTCAAGATATCAAACCTGACATTATGTTGTTGGATATTGAGATGCCTCGAATGGATGGCTTTGAAGTGGCGACGTTGGTTCGTCATGATGAGCGCTTGAGGGATACACCGATTATCATGATTACTTCCCGCACAGGTGAAAAGCATCGAGAAAGGGCTGTTAGTATTGGAGTGAATGGTTATATGGGTAAACCCTATCAAGAAACGACGTTGCTTAAAGAAATTGAAGCATTGCTAAAACGTCCATCGTGATAAGGTATCTGTAATATGGCATTCATGAAATGGAACGGTTAAATAAAGAAAATCAGCGTAATAATCCTCGTCTGGGGGTTATTGCAGATTCGACGTTACAGCGTCATAACCTGTGTAAAACAATTGAGTCAACAGGTTATGATGTCGGCATTTCATTGTCTCCTGATCGAGTGGATACGGGGCAAATACATGATGCCAGTATTGATTTGTGGTGGATTGAAATAGAAGACGAGGATAAGTGGGCAGATTTTGTATCACTTATTTACGAAGAGGCCACTTGCTCCATTCTTATTGGTGATGGTTATTCTCCTCCTCCCACAAGCCCCAAATATCCCCGTTGGGAACGGCGAATTTATACAAAAATAGTTGATATCGTTGGTAAACCGGTAATACCAGAAGAGCCTGTGACATTGGCCTCTTTTGAAAATAAAAATGCAAGCTATGTCCCTTTAACCTTACCTCCTGAACTTAATGAAGTAAAAGATGAGGGTGTAGCAGCAAAAAATATTTGGGTTATTGGTGCGTCGTTGGGCGGGCCGGCTGCAGTGAAAGAATTTATTGATGCGCTACCGAATGGTTTGCCCGTTGCGTTTATTATTGCACAACATATTGATGTTGGTTTTCAGAAGGTTTTGGCTCAGGTCTGGGGGCGTCATAGTTACTTCTCCTTTGTTGAGCCAATAGAGGGGCAGGTAATTTCTCATGGCCAAGTAGTTATCGCACCGGTTGAGAAAGTAATGACAGTTAATGCTCACAGTGAAATCCAGTTACATGGAGGCGAGTGGGAAGGTCCGTACTCACCATCAATCGATCAAGTAATGAATTCTACCGTTGATGCATTAGGCCCCCGTACAGGAGCCATTTTATTCAGTGGTATGGGAAATGATGGCGCCATAGCAGGTCCTAAAATGCATGGGTTGGGGGTTGAAGTGTGGGCCCAAACAGCTGACACCTGTGCAAATAGCAGTATGCCGGATTCAGCTCGTGCTACGGGCTGTGTAACGTATAGTGCGTCGCCACGAGGGCTTGCAGAGTACCTTGTTGGGCACATGAAGAGATTACAATCTAAGGTGAGAGCTAATCATTAAAGACGTAAGCGTTAAAAATAATTTCACTTAACTATTACACCTAACTATTGCACCTAACAACACCAGTAAATGAGATAAGTTATGGCAGATAAAATACCAGATGAAGTCGCAAGTTTGTTGATACCGATGGTAGGACGACCGATGTTGCTGCCTAACGTTGCGGTGGCAGAAATAGTGCCTTGGGAAGAACCAGAGAAACAAGATAATGCGCCGGAATGGTATTTGGGGAATGTCTCATGGCGAGGAATCGATATTCCGTTGGTGTCATTGGAATTAATGAATGATACGGATGTTGATGAAGCGTACTCTGGCCATCGAATTGCTGTGCTAAATGGTGTGGGCAGTACAAAGAAAGAATTTTATGCGGTATCAGTACAAGGTTTGCCACGCCTTATTCGAGTGTATGGTGAAGAGGTTAGCGGGGAAGAGCAGTTAAGTGAACCTGCTTATGATATGAATGTTTTGGTGAGCGGTGAACGAGCAATGATTCCTGACTTGGATTTCGTAGAGAAGCAGGTAGAGCGTCTGTAAGTTTTCTCCTTTAGCTGCCTTTCTTTGTTGTGATTATAGATCCCCCCAGTAGTGTTGTAATAACGTTAGCATTGCTACCGGGGCCGTTTCTGTTCTGAGCACCCTCGGACCTAGCGTTAAACAATCAAATCCTTGCTGTTGCGCGAAGAAAATTTCTTCGTCATTGAAACCACCTTCAGGGCCGATCAGGACTGTAACTTTTTCAGGTGTTGTCTGGGAGAAATACTCTTCTGCGAGGTGTTTTCCTGGATGAAGAATGATTTTTTTTTCATTGCCGGCATCAATAGTTCCACAAAAATCCTCAATGGATTGGCAATTATTGATGATAGGTATGATATTAAGCCCACATTGCTCACAGGCACTAATGATTTGCTGTTGCCACTGAAGTAATCGTTTTGCTTGTCGTTGCGGGTTAAGTCGAACTTCACAACGCGCGCTGGTAAGAGGTGTAATAGAGCGCACACCTAACTCAACCGCTTTCTGAATGACATAATCCATGCGGTCACCACGGGACATAACTTGTGCTAAGTGAATATCGAGTGGTGAGAGGTTGTTGTTTGGACTAAATGTCGTTAATGCAATACAAACTTTTTTTTTGCTTACCTCAGTAATACAGGCTTGGTATTCACCGCCCTGACCATTAAATATTCGCAATGAATCCCCAGTCTGCATACGTAGTACTTTACCAATATGGTGGCTGCCACTTTCATCTAAAGAGAAAATGTTATTGGATTCAGTCTTAGCCTCATGTGTTTCATCAAAATGTAAAGCAATGGGTTGGTAAATTCTAGGGTTTTTCATAAGCTAATCTTTTGTTGCCAATGCAGCCTACTGATTTGCTAGCGGCATATTGTGGAAGTAGCTGGTAAGTATAAGGAAGTTAGGTCGGAGTAGGAACGATTGAACCCAATTGTATCAATCAAATGTGAGAGATGATGATTGACAAAAGGTAGCCCTGATATGCATCAGGGGTTTGTGTGCCTGGCTAGGCCGACTTTAGAAGGTTTAACGGCGCCGCACTAATTTATTGCGATCTGTATGCTCAAACTGAGATTTACCGTAAATATCAATCAATGATGTTTGAGAATATGCGATCTCATCGCCATTAACGGTGAGTTTGTGCTCAAAAGACACGGTGCTAGCGTTGTCGCGCATAAAGGGCGATTGAACAATTCCCCAATCAGCATCCCCCAATTTAGCCTGTACCTTGAGCACAATACCTTTGTCAGTGGTTGTGGCATCTCCCCCTGCTAATAAAGTGACGGCACGAGGTATGGAGACGGATTGCATTACAGTACCCGTTGCAGCATCCCATAACCAATATCCAGTTTGGTCATGGAAGACTTCATCGTTGGATTTACGCTTTACAATTTGCTGATAACGTATAATGGCCAAGTTTTGCTTCTCTGCGTTATCTACATCGCCAACCGCCTCAAAGGTAATTGTTTCATAATAAGGGTTTTTTTCTACACCGTCAGACTCGGGTGCAACATCCATCCCTCTATCGCCGTCCCACGTGCCTACTAAACCTACAAGAGGGCCAAAATCTACGCCGTCTATTGTTGTATCTGTCATTGCTATTTCCTTGATTATTACTAATAGTTATTAGATGAGGTTGTAGTTACTTGGTGTGAGCGGCTAAAGCGGGGCCACTTCCATACCACTTAAGTCAATGTCAGGTTTTGGTGGTTCTGGTTGTTTTTCTGCGAGAATGTCTGAGCCCACTGCCGCGACGCTGATATGATCGGTATTAGGTGGAGGGGGGGGAGGCATTTTAGCTATTTCTGGCTCCGCAAAAGCTGAGGTGAGCTTAATCGCACTGGTATCGACGTCTTTGGGTACAAAAGGAGTGCGTTCAGATTCGGAAAGTACGTCACTACCTACAGGAGCAAGGCCCCATGAGCTATCGTCTGAAGTGGAGGTGGCAACAGCTTCTGCCGGTGCCTGCACGGTAGAAGGTTGTGGTGTTACAGGTTTTGGTGCTTTAACTTGGTTTGATGCCGTAGAAGCTATAGGGCTTGGCGTGAGGCTATCTGGAGTACCGGCTTTTTCACGTAAAATAACCTTGGCCCCAGCTTTTTCCATCGCAGCTTGATATTGTAGCGCGGCATCTTTACCAAGGCTTTTCTTGATGACGATTGCTCGACCGCTAAACATGGCGTCTATTTGTGTAGCATTCGCTTTAAACAGTTTAGCAAGGTTGTCTTTGACGTTATCGATGTTTTCACCGGGCATAACGCCACCGCGAAAGAATATGTCGTAAAGCTCTTTATCCATGGTGAGTTAACCTCAAATTAACCTCTGATTATCTACTAAAAGTAGCATATTGACGAGGATTTAGGAATGACGTTAAGACGATGAGTTACTATTCAGAATGCGCTTTTATATCGCTAAAGCTGATCTGGTATTTGCCTAGAATTTGTTTTATCCGATGCGAATCATTAGTGGATGCTTTGGCGGTACGGCTGACATTAAATAATATTCGTCCGGCTTCAGCCATTGAGCTTACTTGTTGACAGGTTTGGATAACATTGGCGAGTAAAACTTGCTCATGAAAATCAATTGCGTCACAGCTGCCATTACCCAGTATGCTTTCAATGCATTGGCGATATTTATCATGTGTTGTAAGGGATCCAGATTGTCGATGCCATTTTTGTTTAAGGCGTTTGATTTCGTCATGTACAACGCTAGCGGTAATACGTCCACCATCAGATAATGTGCCCATACGTGTAATGCTGGCGTTTAGGTCTCGAAAATTTGCTGACCATGTTGCTTCAGTTGATATGGCGAAGTGTAGATAAATGTCGCGGGCAGACGTATTAAAACGAACTAGGTACCCTGATTTATTAGAGAAGCTTTCGAGTTCAAAATCTATATTGGGCTCTAAATCTTCTAATCGATCTTTTAGTGACGGAAGTTCGTACGTCCATAAATCAATACGAGCCAGTAAGTCTTCACGGAAAAGTCCTTTTTGAGTTTGTTGCCATAAATCCCGATTGCTGCCAGCGATAAGTTGAAAATTACTGCTGACTTCCTTGTCTGAACCAAAGGGCATAAAGCGTTTTTCTTCGATGGCCTTTAACAGCATTGCTTGTTCGTCAACGCCGAGTTCGCCAATTTCATCGAGAAATAATAACCCCTCATTTGCTTCTTTTAATAACCCTGCGCGATCGCTTGAAGCTCCAGTGTAAGCCCCTTTTTTATGGCCAAATAATGCGGACATAGCATTTTCACCTCTAAGTGTCGCGCAGTTAACGGTCACTAATTTTCCCGACAATTTTCCTCGAAGTTTGCGTAAATCGTAAACACGTTGCGCTAGTTGTGATTTACCCGCCCCGGTTGGGCCTGTAATCAGGATGGGCTCCTGAGAACGAATAGATACCTGTTCTAGTTGTTCAATCATCTGGTTGAACTTGGTGTTGTTTGTTTTGATTCCACCTTTTAAATAGTTGGTACCTTCTTGATGTTCCTTTTTAAATCGAGAGGCAATTTGATCATATTTGGATAAATCAAGATCGATGATTTGATATTCACCGAGTAGCGAGGTGTTTGATTTGGTGGGGGATGTTTGAAGTAGTTTTCCCGGTAAATACCCTGCCTCTGTTAGCAAATATAGGCATATTTGTGCAACATGAGTACCGGTGGTGATGTGAGTAAGGTAACGTTCTTTGCTGGGCCTAAACGAATAGCTTCGAGCGAAGTCTAGTAGGCCGCTGTAAACAGTTTCAAAGTCCCAGGGATTATCAAAATGGATATGATGGTGAACAACGTGAGTTTCTGGAGATATTTGTCGAATATCTTCAGTAACTTGGTCTGCAAGACGTTGTGCGTCGGGGCTGAATAGTAGCTCCAAGCGGTCAATAAGAAGGTCGTCGTGCTGACACATGGATAGAGTTGGTCGCCACTTGTCCCAACGTTTGTTTCCTTGTCCGCGTCGATCCAAGGAGGTACCGAGAATGCTAATAGCTACTGTTTTCATCTATCTAATATAATATATTGATATCAATATTGATAGTTAGTGTCGTGAGTTTTCGATTGTTGCAAGAAGGAAATTGGACATAAAATATAATAATATCATAAGATTAGAGAGTTTTTTTGAAGTTGGCATTATTTTAGCAACAGCATGGCTGTGTATTTAGTAATTAATATGGACAGAGTTTTAGGGAAAAGTGATGAATCAACGTGTTATAAGCCAGCAGTCATATGAAGTGATGCAGGATGGCGGTGTGCCCATTAAGTCATGGACACGAGGTGTGCCGTTTGAACCAGAAGCAAAGGAGCAGCTAAAAAATATCTCTCGGATGCCGTTTATCCATCAATGGGTGGCGGCAATGCCTGATGTTCATCTAGGAAAAGGTGCAACGATTGGCAGTGTGGTACCTACCTTGGGAGCTGTTATCCCTGCAGCCGTTGGAGTTGATATTGGTTGTGGAATGATGGCAGTTAAGACCAGTCTTAATGCATCAGACTTGCCGGATAATTTGGCCGCTATTCGTTCTGCGATTGAACGTGCAGTTCCTCATGGCCGTTCAGCACGAGCACGAGGAGGTCGAGATAAAGGCGCCTGGTCAAACATACCAGGGGATGTAGTTAGCGCATGGGCCTCATTATCGGTGCAGTTTGAGCTGCTGTCAGCGAAGCACCGAGTATTAAGAAAAACCAATAATATAAAACACCTAGGTACTTTGGGTACTGGTAATCACTTTATCGAAATGTGCCTGGATGAGCATAATGCGGTGTGGTTGATGTTACATAGTGGGTCTCGTGGGGTAGGTAACCGAATAGGTACGCACTTTATTGAATTGGCAAAAAAGGATATGGAACAGTGGATGATTCAGTTGCCCGACAAAGACTTGGCTTACCTGCCAGAAGGCACAACACATTTTGATGAGTATGTTGAGGCGGTTGATTGGGCTCAAAATTACGCTCGGATTAACCGTGAAGTGATGATGGCTCGCGTTATTGACGCGGTAAAAGGTTCGTTGGGTGTTAGCTTTGATGCACAGCTGGAAGCAGTGAATTGTCATCATAACTATATCTCTCGTGAGCACCATTACGGAAAAAATGTTCTGGTAACACGAAAAGGCGCAGTTAGAGCACGCGAAGGTGAGATGGGTATTATTCCAGGAAGTATGGGAGCACGTTCCTATATTGTGCGTGGGTTAGGAAATGAAGAGAGTTTTTGTAGTTGTAGTCATGGTGCGGGTCGCGTGATGTCACGTACAAAAGCGAAAAAGATGGTGTCTTTAGAAGAGCATAAGCGGGACACCGAAGGGGTTGAATGTCGAAAAGATGAAAGTGTGATTGATGAAACACCATCAGCCTATAAATCGATTGAACAAGTAATGGATGCACAAAAAGACTTGGTGGAAGTGGTATATACCTTAAAACAAGTCGTGTGTGTTAAAGGTTAGAAGAAAAAATAAATATAGGATATAAGAATGAAAAACACGATAAACGAGATGATCGTGATAGATGGATCTCAAGGTGAAGGCGGCGGGCAAATATTTCGTACGACACTATCGTTAGCGATGTGCCTTAGAATACCGGTAAAAATTATCAATATCCGAGCAGGCCGGAAAAAGCCAGGCCTACTACGTCAGCATCTAACTTGCCTAAAAGCAGCAAAAGAAGTGTGTAATGCAACGGTAACTGGTGATGAGCTTGGCGGAGCATCGGTTACTTTTCTACCGGGGAATGTACAGTCGGGAGAGTACCATTTTTCGATTGGATCAGCAGGAAGCACAACGTTAGTGTTTCAAACACTGGTAATGCCTTTGTTGTTAGCAGAAGGTGTAAGTGAGTTGACCTTAGAGGGTGGAACGCATAATGGCATGTCTCCAAGTTATGACTTTATTCGTCAGTGTTTCATCCCCATGTTAGAGCGAATGGGGTGTCGTTTAACAACAGAGATTGAACGTATCGGATTTTATCCGGCAGGAGGGGGTCAATGGCGAGTGAGAATTCACCCTATCGCTAGGCATGTAGATGTTATTGCACCATTGAAACTATTAGCCCCCGGGAAATTGATACAATGTAGGGTCAGTGCAATGTCCGATAAGATACCCGAGCATGTAACTGAAAGAGAACTGAAATACATCAAGAAAAAACTAACGGGCCTATGCTCAGACTTAACGCTACAGCAGAAATTGATCTCATCACTTGGACCAGGAAATGTTGTGTCTCTGTTGGCAGAGATGGAGCATATTACGGAAGTCTTTGAATGCGTAGGTGAGCGTAACATTAGTGCTGAGCGAGTGGCCGGTCGAGTGGTGGGTGACTGTAAGCGTTATTTGGAATCTGGAGCAACAGTAGGTGAACATTTAGCAGATCAGTTATTGTTACCAATGATATTGGGGCAGGGTGGAAGCTTTTGTACACTTGAACCGAGTCAGCATTTGTTGACCAATATAGCGGTAATAAAACAGTTGGTGGGTGCAGAAATAAAGCTAACAGAAATGAACAAGGATTGCTGGCAAGTGGATGTCCCTGAAATTAATTGCAAATAAACGGTTGACATAATATTTGGTAGGCATAGTATTGCCCCAACGAATTAACACTCTTTGGCATAAGAAAATCTATGAAAATGTTACTGACGCATTATAAATTGATGATACATAAATAGCACACACAGATTCCACTTGGGAGATGTGTTGATCTTCCAGGTGATAAAAAGGGATAAGTTTCCTTTTAGTAGCCGGTAGGTCAAAAACCACCGGTTTTTTTGTGTCTGAAATTTACCAGTCGAGCACGGATGGATGCGATATTTTGCGTTTTATGAAAGACTATGACTAATACAACACGCTCTCTTAGATCCGATGAGTTGTTATTTCAATCAATCCAAATATTAGGTAATACCGTTTGATGCCACGACCAACGTACGAAGAAAAAGAATATTGGATGCCAAAAAATCTATTAAGAAAACATCTTGGCGCCATATATTGCCCGTCATCAAATGTGCACAAACCTATGGTATTCACTATGTAGGCTTTCGGTATTACCGGAAGGCTACTGCTAACCGGAGTCAATAGAAAATCACTTTTCTAAAACCCCGGGCGGACATTCCAATCGGGGTTTTTTATTGCCATAAAAACAACAAATAGAGTCAAATGTGTTAATCAGGCAGGTTTTTAGCACAAGAAAGCATAACGATAGATAAGGTAGTATAAGACTATAAGTTGGCGAAATACGATAAGCAGAATAAGGTCTGCAAAAAGGTGATATGTATGCGAATTTTAAGGTTAACAAAATCAGGCCTGCCATTAGCGTGGGTCTCTCGAGAAGAGGCGGCAACTCTCTACGTAAAGGGGCAAGTGCTTTGGAGCATAGGAGATAATCCATCGTCGATTTATGGTGGCGTTAATCCGTTAGGAGAGCGTTCATGTTTAACCTTATCTTCCATTATCGCTTGTGATGGTGATACAAGAAAAAGAAACTTTGTTCCAGCGTTAACAAATCGACTGTTATTCCGCAGAGATGACTATCGATGTATGTATTGCGGTTATGAATTTGATGAGTCTCATCATTCAGGAGCTCTAACCTTAACCCGCGATCATATTCGGCCTCGTGTACAAGGTGGACGAGATGTTTGGACCAATGTGATTAGTGCCTGTTCACGATGTAATCACCACAAAGGTGGCAGAACACCGGAGCAGGCGCGTATGGAGCTATTAGCTATTCCTTTTGAACCAAATGTCTTTGAATTTATGTATTTGGCAAATCGCCATATACGTGGTGATCAAATGCAGTACTTGCAAGCGCGTTTTAGCGGACAGCGTTATTGGCAAGCGGCATAAAAAATTGATGGCTAATTAGATAGCCTAGTAAATAAGAATAGATAGCTAAACAGCTAGAAAAAGTAAGAAGGAGAACGGCTATGTTATGGAAAACCATAGAGGTTGAAAATAATAAAAGAGCATTGATTTTTAGACGAAACCGCCTGGATAATATATTGGAAGCAGGGCAACATAAAATATCAGAGCTTAATGGTAAGGTACGTATTGAAATTCACAACGCAGAGACTATCGTGAATGATTTCGGTATTCTTAATGTTAAGGCAGCGGACATCATGCCGACAAGTTGTTGATAACTAATTAACAAAAATAAAGAAAAGGAAAATAAAGCGATTTTTAATCAATACAACACGGGATTTAGAATTGCTACCCTAAATCTATTCAATTACATAGCACCTCCCAATGCATTCTATGATATTGATAATATCTATACGCAGCGTCAGTGGCAGGAAAAAGAAAAATGGATACACCAACAATTGACGGAATTAGTTCCTGATATTGTTGGTTTTCAGGAGGTGTTTAGCCCTAATGAATTGGAAACTATCACCAAAGAACATGGACTGGAACATTTTGTAACGGTATCGGATCCTGGAGTCGGTGGTCAACACGTTTATGATAAACCCGTTGTAGCATTGGCATCGAGATTTCCCATTGTATCTGCGGATGCAGTACAGGTATCAGACTCAGTCATCAAAAAGTTAAAACTACAGGGTGTGTTCAATTTTAGTAGACCGCCCATACGCGCGGTGATAAAGATCGATGATTTTACCTCTGTATTAGTCTATGTATTACACCTGAAGTCAAAACGTTCTCAGTTGGAATCACAAAGGTTAAAAAGAGAGAATGAAAATCTGATGATTGCTGATAGTTTGTTGGCTGAAATACAGGGAAGCTGGATGTCAACAATTCAACGGGGTACAGAGGCAGCGTTGGTCTATCAAGATATTATTGAACAGATGTTAGTGTGTGAAAGGCCGGTTATTGTGATGGGAGACCTAAATGATACGATTGATTCTTCAGCGCTTCAGCCTCTTATCGGTAGTCATAAGTTGGATAGATTAGATGGAAAAATGATAAATAACCTTCCTCTATCACATCAAAGGATAATGGATCGGTTTATATTAAACGACGCGTTTGATTTGCAGGATAAGGTGAAATTCAATGAGAGAAAATCAACACACTATTTTATGAATAAAGGAAGTGTTTTAGATTATATCTTGTTATCTAAAGATTTTAAGTCTGAGTATGATCAAAGTTTAGCGAGTGTGGAGGGATACTGCGTCAATGATAAGCACTTAATTAATCCACACCCTGTTCATGATGCGGGTTGTTCTGATCACGCATCTCTAATGATTGAGATTGAAATACGGACATAATGTGCGTGGGTCATTTTAAGGTTGTTGATGGTATCGTAGTGTTACATAAGGTAGCCGTAGGGTATAGGTTTCTGATGTTTAACTCGATCGAATACGGATTATCTTGCCAGTGGCATGTTGACTTATGGTGGGAATCAATAAAATCCGTTAGTTGAGTCCCATAGTAACATGGGTTGTGCGCAGTGTTTTGCAATCAATCCACGTTTACGCTCTTTAGGATAGCCCATACAGTGAGATACATAGGTTACACCATTTATCTTTCGGTAACGATTACGATGTTGGTGTCCATACAAGTGCATCTTGCTATCTATTTCTCTAAGTTGTTCGTCAATAATAGCAGTGCCCGCAACACGGCTGAAATTAAACTCTGGTGTTAGATCTTTATGTAGTAGTGTTGATGCTTCTTGTTCTTGTGTTGATGGCAACATTAGCTCTTGAAGAGGCAAGAAATGGCTAAAACTAAGAACAGGGTAATTGTATTCTTGTTTCAGGTGGGGTTTATTAAGTTGCAAAAAATAATCTGCTGTAAAGCCTTCTTTCCATTTTGGCCATTGTGTAAGGAAAAAATCACTCCAAATCTCATTGGTTTTATCTTGTTTACACTTTTTTTCGGCATATAGGCTAGCCGTGCTTTCTTCGGGGCCGTGATACCAGGAAAATAGTGGTACTAACCAAAGCTGTGATGTACCGAAACCTACTTTCCTGGGTTCGGTAAATACATTGATACGTTCACACATGGCAATGATAGCATCAAATTTTTCGATAGAATTTGAAAATGAAGTGTTACTTTTGTTTTTTTCTCTAATCCAGAGTTCATGGTTTCCGGGTACAAACCCCACCCAGCGAAAACGTTGTTTCATTGCTGTTAATAATGTTTCCAATCGATCAATATTGTCAGTGGCATCACCCGCTATGATAAGAGCGTCTTTTTTTTCTGAAGGTATAGGGATACCTAACAATGCATCAAAATTTTCTTGGTAGTCAATATGGATATCAGAAATACCCCAAACAGATACCGTTTCAGATGTTGTCATTCTATCGGTCATGAAACTTTCCTGTGGTTTAGATAGAGAAGGTAATAAAGGTATGACCTAAATATTCTAATTTTCTATAGATAGACTAATATATAGGGAGGAATTAGGCTAATAATCAATAAATTTATTCTTGAACCTTACATATTTAAGGTCTATAGTTCGCAGCACGTCGAAGAGAAGATTTTTTAATTCGACACCTAAAAATATAAGTAATCAGATTAACAGGAGGCTTAATAAAATGAATCAATTTTTTATAATAATGTTATTGGGTCACGCTGTGTCTTCTTTAGTTAAAAGTATCACTCTTAGCTAATCCAGTGTTTTTTCTGCTTCTATCACAGTAGATGAGAAACCAACAACGTCATATTCTGAATATAACACGGGATAGATTTACGTTGCGTTTGCCTAATAATTTAACTTTGTCGTCATAATTATTTTTTAATCTGTATAGCGATTTACGCTCTTGCGTATCTGTTTGCTGTGCGTGAAAAAGTTAGAGTAAAGAAAATGGGAACATTGATTAAATATCTTCAGAGTAAAGGTGGTGCGAGTGTACGCCTGATGATCTCTGATAAAAATTGGTTAGAAACAGCAGCGGTAGATCAGTTAATCCAAACGGCTGGATTACCGGGTATGGTCTGTGGTGTTGGCTTGCCAGATTTGCATCCAGGGAAAGGCCAGCCAATAGGTGCAGCTTTTGTGACGCAAAATTGTATATACCCTCATCTAGTGGGGAGTGATATCGGTTGTGGCATGGGGTTGTGGAAATTTGACGTTGCTGAGAAAAAGATAAAACCCGATCGGTGGGAGAAAAAACTGATTGGTTTGGATGATGCTTGGCAAGGTAATCATGAGCAGTGGCTAGAAGATAGAGGTTTACAATCAGTCGATTCAGAATTAAACAAAGAAAACAATAAGTTAGGGACAATTGGTGGTGGTAACCACTTTGCTGAGATCCAACAGGTTGATAACGTTTTTGATGAAAATGCGTTACAAAAAACGGGACTAAATAAAAAGTCAATTGTGCTGTTAGCCCATAGTGGCTCACGTGGCTTAGGTCAAATGATATTGAGGCAACATGTGGATCGATATAAATCAGGAGCCTTGAATATAACGTCTGATCCGGGTGTTCAATATTCTGCTGCCAAATACCTGGAGGCATCCCGTTACTTGGAATTGCACAATTATGCTGTGAAATGGGCCGAAGCAAATAGAGCATTAATAGCCAAACGATTTAGTGAGTGTTTGGGGATTGAGTTTCAAGAAATACTTAATGTCTCCCACAATACAGTGACTCCAATTGCTAAGGATATAGCAATTGGCATGAATGAAACCTGTAGCCGAGATCAAAATGATAGCTTTTGGTTACATCGGAAAGGAGCTAACCCAACCGATCAAGGATGGGTAATTGTACCGGGGTCTCGTGGAAGTTTAAGTTACTTGGTAAAACCAAGGGTGCAGGATAAGGACGCAATGCTGATGGGGGCATTTTCGATAGCCCATGGTGCTGGTCGTAAGTGGAAACGAAGTGATGTTCGAGGGCGCTTACAAAAGAATTTTAACGTAAAAGATTTGGAGGTAACGACATTGGGGAGCAAAGTCATTTGTAAATCACGGGATTTATTATATGAAGAGGCCCCTCAAGCGTACAAAAATATTGATGTGGTCATTAATGACATGGTGGAAGCTGGCATGATTGATGTTATTGCTTCTTTCCGGCCGTTGATTACATATAAGACCCGAAGGAAGTAATGATGAATGGGATACCAAATAACAATAAAGAAGTGGTCTGGTTACAGGTCACTGCGGGCCAGGGCCCGAAAGAATCAGGCTGGGTAGTCGCTAAGTTACATCAGGAGATTATTCAGGCTGCTTGCAACTTAAATTTGTCAATTGAGCGAGTAGAAATGTTGGCATTTGATAAAACTTTACGGAATCAAACATTGATAGAGCCTGATGGGTTTTTATCTATGTTGTTGCGTATTGAAGGTGTTGGTGCCAAATTGTTTTCTGATGCCTGGAAAGGGACTGTTAAATGGCAAGGCGAAAGTCCATATCGGATAGGTCATAAAAGAGTAAATTGGTTTGTCGGGGTATTACCTATCGTTATGCCATCAATAGACAGTGTCGATATGCAACGTTTGATACGCGAGGTTGATATCACATCAACTCGATCCGGCGGGCCAGGTGGGCAGCATGTTAATAAAACCAATAGTGCGGTGCAACTAATTCATCGACCGACGGGTATTCGTATTCATGTTGAAACGGATCGATCACAACATAGGAATCGCCAATTGGCGATGGAGCGCCTCCATCTTACGTTAATAGATGGACAGTTAGATGCTAAAAAGAAGAATGATAAGCAGCGTTGGATGAATCATTGCCAAATAGAACGCGGTAATGCAATTCGTGTATTTTCGGGCAAAAAATTCGTAGAGAAAGCGTTATCTTGATATGAAAGTCAAAAAGGGTTTTGTTAGGCCGCTGTTAATGGTTATTTTATAGTTTGATGGTCGTCGAACTATAGTGTAGCCTAATGGCACAAACTATGTTGATTATTACATATTCATAACAGCACGTTGGTTAAACATCGCAGCTTTTAGAAGGGGATTGCCATGAAGAAGATTGTTATTACAAAAGCCGGTGGGCCAGGAGTATTACAGGTTCAAGACAGTGCCGATCTTAAACCG
>CAJXZM010000051.1 GCA_913063125.1 uncultured Gammaproteobacteria bacterium
CAAATTTTTTGAGTGGAAGCAAAAATAAGAGGAGGTACAAACGCATACAAAACAAGGTCAGGGCTCAACGTTAATTCTGGTAAGCCTAAATTGAGATAATGCGCTACTCCCCCATAACCTACTCCCAACAACAATACCCATATAATGTCAGGAAAAATCATTGCACGTTGGGAGTAATATGAGAGCGCATTAAGAGCAATTAGGCCAAGCACACCAAAAGCAACTAGAGAAAATACAAGCTCATCATGCATAAATAACTCTCTACAAATACATTGTGTGGCGGCGTGTGCTCGCTAACCCTTCTTTGATGGCAACACCCAACCAGACCGAGGAAAATGACAAGTATAACCATTTGGAAGCCGCTCAAGGTAATCTTGATGCTCAGGCTCTGCCTCCCAAAAATCACCTGCAGCCTCCAATTCCGTCACCACGCGCCCAGGCCATAACCCAGAAGAATTGACATCATCAATCGTGCGTACGGCTTCTTGTCGCTGTTCTTCAGAGTCATAATAAATCGCTGAACGATAAGAAGCGCCGCAATCGTTGCCTTGACGATGCTCCGTTGTCGGATCGTGAATTTGAAAAAAGAATTCCAGGATTTGCCGATAATTGATGACATCACTCTCGAATATGATTTCAATTGCCTCAGCATGGCTGCCATGATTACGATAAGTTGCATTCGGAACGTCGCCGCCAGCATAACCCACACGAGTAGACGTAACTCCAGGGAGTTTTCGGATAAGGCCCTGCATTCCCCAAAAACAGCCGCCCGCTAACACCGCACGTTCGTTCTCCATTATACCCCCTCCTCTACTTGGTCGATATATGCACCATAGCCTTCACCTTCCATTTCATCTCGATGAATAAAACGTAGGGATGCTGAATTGATACAATAACGCAGCCCACCACGATCAACCGGCCCGTCAGTAAAAACATGCCCCAGATGACTATCACCACCAGCGGAACGCACTTCGGTGCGAACCATGCCATGAGTTCCATCACGTAGTTCGGTCACATTTCCTGTTTCAATGGGCTTGGTAAAACTAGGCCAGCCACAACCAGATTCAAATTTATCAGACGAAGCAAACAATGGCTCTCCCGACACGATATCGACATAAACCCCTGCCTTTTCGTTATAAAGATGCTCTCCCGTTCCCGCTCGCTCGGTACCATTCTCTTGCGTTACCCGAAACTGTTCTTTACTTAATGCAGCAACAGCCGAATCCGTTTTTTGGTACAGGGTCATAACTATCCTTTTTTAGTTTAGTTAACTGTTTGATTATTTTATTGCCGGAGAACCGGGTAGGCCTCAGTATAAATCCAATCGTTACTCTTTGCTGGCACATGACAGCCCAAACAGTCACTTTTATAGTTGGTAGCAGCATTCTTTCCCTTATTATCAGGCTTAAACAGTGCCCAACCCCAGCCCTCACCCCACATTGCATTACCAGAAAATCGCCCTTTCGAATCTTTGATCATCACAAACCACTGTTTAAGGCCAGAAGTTGAATGGCTAACGCCTTGCCCTGTAGTGTATTCGCCTTTCTCTGATGCTCTCAATTCCTTTATGAGAGTTGCACCATCAGGAAACTTTCCGGTCTTGCGAAACGCCTCAATTGACGCCCTCTCTGTATACACGTCATGAAAGCCACTGGCCCCGCCGTCAGGCACGAACCAAGAACCCAAGTGGGCCATCGAGATTCTAAAATCCTGCGGAAAACTTATGTTACCTTTTTTGTCGACGTAAGGTGAAAATCCTGGCTCTCCAGCAATAACGGGGGAAGATAAAAGAGCACCTACTGAAAATAGAAGCGTACAGAATGCACTCAATTTAAGGGTTATTTTATCCATCATCGTTAGTTACCTTTTGGCTCGTCGTAGCTATTTTGTAGATCCGACGCATGGCCACCTGATGCTTTCATACCCGTTCCCTTTCCCGCATTTAGCACTGGATAATATTGGGTGAACACAAAGTCATCAGCCGCTGCCGTTGCATGACAGGCATTACATGATGCCGTCGCAAATGGTTTTGCGGTAGCCGACAATGTTTTATGATCTTTACTTGAAAAACTGTAATATGCCCAATTACCGGGTTCTTTGGGGAAATGTTTTTTACTCTTTATAGTCGCTTCTAGACCTAAAAACTCTCCCTGAAAAAAACCTTTACCACTAACAGCCGCCTTCGAACCTACCGAAACTAACTCTTTCATCAATATAGTGCCATCACGAAATTCACCGGTCTTTTTCCAGTGCGCCCAACTTTTCGGATCAATATAGACGTTATGGAATTCGGGAAACGCGGCCTTTCCATTATTGAGATCATTTGGCGTAACTGGAGTTCCAGCATAAACCCACTCACGATACCCAGTAGGTCGCTCGAGCTCGCCACCTTTAATAGTAAAAAATTCCTCTGCAGCCAATGGACTGGAAACAGATAACATTGCCAAAGTTCCTACAAATGCAATATTTGATAGAACAGTGTTTTTTAACTTTAGTTTCATTTTACTCACTCCCTCTCTCTATAGTGTTAACCTAGTTTTTAAATACTAGCAATTAGATTAGGACGAGAGAAATAGAGAATTGTTACCGTATCATAAGCATTACTTATAATGGCTAAAAACCACCCAAGCGGCTTTACGGTTAAAAAGCCCAGCTATGGGTATAATGCATCGCCGCAGAACTACAAACACGGCAATTTAAACCTAAAAACTTCGCTTGTGGCGAGAATCACACTAAGTTTGCAAGTGGGTGATCTTCAGCCGACCAATCGTGGTTATCTACATGCTTTATAAACATATCCAATGCTGCTGTGGCAACCCCTTGATCAGCTGTAGCAAATTCAACCCTTCGAGACAATGTAGGCTCAATGATAGCTCTGTATTCGAGCTCGGGGCGTAAAAGTGAAAAACGCGGAATCACGGTAACCCCCATACCATCACGAACCATGCTCTGAATCCAGTCTTCACGCTGACTAGTATATGCGACATTAAGTCGAATCGTTTCATCAGCGCAAAACTTGATAAAATCTTGCCTGAATTCACAATGCAACCGATCAACATAGCTTTGCTTAGCAATATCTCTAAGCGGTACAACATTCATATCGGCAAATTCATGACCTTTGGGAAATGCAACAACCATTGGCTCTTCAAACAAATCGATATAACTCAGCTCTGGATGAGGCAAACTATGAAACCCACAAAACGCGCCATCAAGCTCGCCTGAGAGCAATAAATTAGGTATTGAATCAAGTGTTACATCGTGAAGCGTGAACGAAACCATCGGATGCTGTACCTGAAAGTCTTCTAACAAGCGCGCAAGTACTCTTGGGCCTATTGTGCACATAATCCCAATATTTAGCTCATCGATTTCACCAGAGATAACTGCCTTCGAAGTCGCTCTTACCAATTGCCGCGAGCGGTCAATTTGCTCAAAATGCCTGCGCAACGATTTCCCTAGAGTTGTAACGCTAATCTCTCGACCGTTCCTGCAAACAAGCTCTCCTCCAAGTTCATCTTCAAGCCGTCTGATTGCTTGAGTTAATGCAGGCTGCGAGACGAAACATTGCTCTGCAGCACGAGTAAAATTCAGAGTTTCCGACAGTGTCAGAAAATAGCGTATTTGATTAAAATCCATGACCTTTCATTAACCGTTGATTGTAAATATTAATAGGGCGCTACCTAAAATAGGATAACTCCGGTTCTAGCTTTAGGAAAATACTAGCTTAACCTTTGCAGCGATATCTACCTTGTGAATGATTAGATACAAAAAAGGGCGCCATAGGCACCCTTTTTTGTATCTAATCATCTTTTCAAAAAATCGATTACGCCTCGACCTCTTCCTTTACCTCAGGCTCCGGGTCGTTAGACGTTAATAACTGCGCACGAATATCCCGTTCAATTTCCTCAGCAATCTCTGCATTTTCACTTAAGTATTTAGCAGCATTGGCTTTACCCTGACCTATTTTATCGCCTTTATAGGCATACCATGCACCAGATTTATCAACAAACCCGCATTTCACCCCAAGGTCCAAGACCTCACCCATATGATAAATACCTTCGCCATAAAGGATTTGAAATTCAGCTTGCTTAAACGGTGGTGCCACCTTGTTTTTAACAACCTTAACCCGGGTTTCATTACCTACAACTTCATCACCCTGCTTCACGGCTCCCGTTCGACGAATATCTAACCTTACAGAAGAATAAAACTTTAATGCGTTACCGCCTGTCGTTGTTTCTGGTGAACCAAACATAACACCAATCTTCATACGAATTTGGTTAATAAATATAACCAAACAATTGGCGTGCTTTACGCTACCGGTCAACTTACGCAACGCCTGAGACATTAGTCGCGCCTGCAAACCGACATGAGTGTCCCCCATATCGCCTTCCAATTCTGCCTTTGGTACCAAAGCAGCAACCGAATCAATAATGATCACATCAACAGCATTTGAACGAATCAACATATCGGTAATTTCTAGTGCTTGCTCTCCAGTATCAGGCTGTGATACCAACAAATTATCAACATCAACACCAAGTTTGCCCGCGTAAATCGGATCAAGCGCATGCTCAGCATCAACAAATGCACATGTAGCGCCTTGTTTTTGTGCTTCTGCAACAACTTGTAATGTTAACGTTGTTTTACCCGAGGACTCAGGGCCATAAATTTCAACAATACGACCTTTCGGTAACCCACCAATTCCCAAGGCTATATCCAACCCTAATGAACCTGTAGAAATCGCAGGGATTGCTTGATGTTGCTGATCTCCCATGCGCATTACCGAACCTTTACCAAACTGACGATCTATTTGTGACAATGCCGCACTCAGCGCTTTCTTTTTATTCTCATCCATTTTTCGACCCTCAATATTGATACGCATGTTTGGCATGCACACTTGAAATAGTTGTTTGTATTGCGTTATTTCATTAAACCCTTAGGATTCATAACCGCAGAACAAACACTGTAAATTTGAACAGTATTATTACACAAGATTTTCAACTTCGCCAATATCCACTGCATTTTTTTTATTCTTTTCTTTCCATTCCAGTATCCGAACCAACAACCCTTGCAATGCCATAGCAACGGCTCCGCTCCTCACGGCAGCCCGATCTCCAGGAAAAACCATCCTTGTAGCATCAATTTGGCCTTCTACTGCCCACGCAATCCACACCAAACCAACCGGTTTTTCCTCAGTTCCACCTTCCGGCCCAGCTAAGCCACTAATAGCGACTGAAAATGTAGCATTTGACTTTTTTATTGCCCCTTTTGCCATCTCTTGAACAACGGCTTTACTCACAGCACCATGTTTTTTCAGAGTTGTCACTTTAACACCTAACATTTTTCGCTTGGCATCATTCGAATAAACAACAAAACCTCGGTCAAACCACCCTGAACTACCAGCCACAGAGGTGACTGCAGACGAAACGCCGCCCCCTGTACAGGACTCTGCCGTGCTAATTAAGGCACCTTGACCCTCTAATGCTTTTCCTAAATGTGCAGCAAGCTCATCTGCCACAACATGACCCAAATCCACCACGTGGTTGGCCCCTTCTGTCCATTAAATTAGGCGCAAATACTACCGCAGTTTTTATTCGTAAACACGACTTTTCAACGATCTTAACAATGAAGACCTAAACAGGTTAACCCTCAAACAAAAGATCCCACGTTAAGGCTAGATCCCACACCAAATGGACTATATCATTGCCCTTTTCAATAACACCCAATAGATAAGCGAACCTCAATGACAACCGTGACAGACCCACTCGCAAAACACACCCCTATGATGCATAGGTGGATTAGCATTGATTTATAAGGTTATTTTCTTAAACTTCTGAATTAGTTACACTTTTACCTACACTTAACTGTGCGCTTCAGTGATATACAATGCTCTCAGATGATATGGAATGGGCTAAAAAGAACCGCCTTAAAGCACGATGATACGGCTTGATACCATACAACGTCAGCTATCATTTTCATGATTAACGGCTTTCTTAACCCCTCGCGACAACGATTATGCATAACAGTACTGCAAATCAGCATTGGCTTTATTAAATCAAGTTGACATCAAGCCAAACAAACGTAATGCCATATTAATAAACCGAGCAACCCTCCCATTAGCAGCATCGCTTTAATGCCAATCTTTAGCAATTCAACAATGAACCTGTCAGTCTCGAAGAAGGCAATGGTAGATTCAGCTGAACTTCTTGGTAATTGTCGTCACCTACTTGAGGAATGGTATCTGATACCGGTAATAACTCGCTCTCTTCAACACCCTCAACTTCATCAATGTCATCAGTGAAGGGTAAAGACATATCCAAGCCTTCATAATCCATCATTTCTTCTCCGAGTTCTTCTAGTAATACACCGCCATCATCGAATTGGGATTGATGATAAATGTTGGTGATGATTTCGGTACACTCTTGATGAGTTGGGCCTAATAGGGCCTCAGGGTCAAAGGTATTTGTTTCAGGTTGTTTATTCATGATGTCTTTCCTGTAAATGACGCGCACAGGCAAACCTTCCGCTTAAACGGAAGGCGTAGCTGTGCTACTTAGGGTTTATTTAGATTAATAAAAACAAGAACTTCAATCTGTTTACTGGGCTGACCATATAGCACTCTGCCGGTATGGCAATATAATCGCCCTACACATTTTTTGGCTCATCCTGTAACAGCCAATAACTGAGCATATCAATCGCACCCTGTACAATTTTGACAAGGGCCAACAGTAAGAGCCCCATTAGAATACCTTTTGACGTTACTTCGGTAATAACTAGAAACACTTGTAACAACAGGAGTGCTGATACCAACATTGCTATGTCCTTCATATTTATAGATTTCATTCTAAGTAAGATAAATTGTGCATCGTTATATGTTTTCATGAGATTATTTCCTTCTTCTTTGGGTTTGTTATCAGATCAATAGGCACAGAGAAGCCCACAGAGCATTACTCCATGCTTCTAAATCTAATAGGGGTGATAGGTATTCAATCAGTAGCAGAACGCTACCTATAAGGATCTATTTAAACATTCGACCGAATGTAATTAATGGAACGTCTCTTTCGTTCTGTTTATTACAATCGTGTCTATTGCGGGTATCCATCAACAACTGACTCCACTGAATTACAAACATGACAATCTTCGATGACATAAGAAGTTAGCCCCTCTTGTTCGGCAAGAAGGCAAACTTCCTCCTCTGAGTTTGCAACAATAAAAATAACCGATGACTCGATGCTTTTATAGGATAAAACAGTATATATAAAAGTTGAATTAGACATGGTAAAACCTCGAATTTTAGGCACACTTACCCGTTCCTGATTAACCTTTTTAGGCCAGGAATTGGTTTATGTACGGAGTGATATTTTTAGGAAATGGTTTGTTTAGTTACTTCGCCCATTAGACGACAACAATTTAAACTGCACAGGGTGTGCTAAGAATGGATTAGATTAAACCTCTTTCTGCCATACTGACGCTTTCAGTACCACCAACGATGATATGATCCAGCACTCTTATATCAACAAAGCCCAGTGCATTTACTAGACGCTCAGTTATTAGCTTATCTGACTCACTAGGCTCAGGTATACCACTCGGGTGGTTATGAACCATTATGATGGCAGCCGCGTTATGACTAAGACAGCTTTTAACAACCTCTCTTGGATATACAGATGCACCATCAATGGTACCCATAAACATTTCTTTATAGGCAATAACAGAATGCTGGTTATCCAAAAATATAATCGCAAACACCTCGTGTTCCTTCTTTGCCAATTTCAGACTTAAATACTTCCTCAACATTTCCGGTGACGTTATTGTCGCTTCTCTTTTATAGTCCTGTTCAATCATGCTTAGCATTAGCTCATACATGGTTTCCTTATCAACGGGTTCAGAGAGTTGGTACTTTCCATCACCTGCTTCGATTAACAAAGACTGTTGACGAATGGCGGTAGGATAAAGATCGTTTGAATTACTCATAGTTGTACACCTTTTCAATGATTGAATGAAAGAAATGTATGCGTGTGAGGCAACCACCCATACGATTCCGATGGGTACCCCTTTCTTCTGGACGTATACATACATCGCTCCAGGTCTAGCCCTATGAGTTATGCGGTTTCATATATATTATGAGTTCACCTTTCTGTTTAACCGTTTTGAACCATCCACTCAGCCACCACATACCTATTGGTTCACAGCAACAGCGTGTTTGAATGCTTAGAAATATTTTACAAGGTAGAAAAAACATAAGACAACAATTGAATCGTTAACAAATAACTTCTATATCGCAGCAAATTGACACAATAAAAACCACATAAATCAATCCTTACGGGCAGTGAGCAGTTTGACCCACATTTTTGTGGGCTAATTCGCTCATTCACAATGAAGATATAACTAGACCACAGACATGAAATCACATTTACGGTTCAAGATATGAACAACAAAACCGAAAACATTGCATAAATGCAGTGTTCTGCCCCAAAAGCGTTACTGGGTTACATCCATACCAACAGAAATCATAAACGACAATGGGCTAATACAGGGAGGATAACCAAGAGAATATGAAATAGGTATTACGGGTAAAGCCTACGGCATTGCACCATAGAATAAACGTTATTTAGAGTTTGAATTATAAATATTATCAGCTTGAGTTGTCATCTGCCCAACAGAGACTCCAAGCGCTGCCGCAATTACCCGAAGCTTCTTCACAGACGTATTAATCGAACCCGCTTCAATTTTTGCGTAATAAGACACAGCAATACCAGCATCATGAGAAACCTCTTCTTGACTCATGTGGGTATTCGCTCTGATATCGCGTATAGCTTGGCCCAAAGCGGTTAGGTAAAGCTCGTTATTTGATGTGTCTTCTGTGATGTCCGTCATGCGTGAAGATTTGCATTATCACGGAACTTGCACCATGCTATATATAGCAACCCCATTGAGATTAGCTATCATTTGACAACAATCAGTTATCAGCAAGAGAGCTATCAATACAATGCTGTACCCACTTACAGCAGCAAAATAAAAGTGGCGAAGGTTCTCAGCCTATTAGCTGAACCCTTCTCCACCTGATGACACCCAGATATACACAAGACAATAAATGACGTGGTTCCAGCAACGACAATCTGACTTAGAAGGAAACTAACCTTGAAGATACTCATATTCTTAATAAGCATGACCCTTGGATTAACAGGTTGCGGTGGTGGAGGCTCTGGTGGTGATGACACACCAACTAGCGACACTAATGATCAACAATCTGACACAGAGAATCCGCAAGAAGAAAGTAGCATCATCAACAGTTTTGAAAAGCCCGTTGCTGTAACAGGAGTCTTTCGGGCTACCGACAGACTAGGCATACCCATTGAAGGTATAGCTTACGACGACAAATTATATACATGGGCAACACAAATAGACGTTGATAATGACGATGACTTTTCAATGACAATAACTGACATCGCAACAGGCCAAACCACATTCTATGACAATGAGAATCTATTCTACGAGTATACCAATGTTTTTTTAAGAGAAGATGGAAACACAATAACCACAAGCCTTACAGACGAAACAAATTACGAACTTGAGTCTCTACACTACACAATCACGCTTAATGAGGATATCGGAAATACCAAAGTTGATTTCAACGATAACATGGACGACTACCAATACCTTTATACACTCTATGGAGGGACAGCAAGAAAAGACACCGCACTTTGGCCTACTTATTATGCATCCATTACATTCAACACTGCCTCAACACTACAGGGCCAAGCGATAACATACGAAGGAGACCCTGAGCCTTTTGCCTGCGATATTAATGGGACATTTACCATACCAACCACTACCGAAGCCATATTTGACTTGTCGGTTACCATTGATGGCTGCGATGCATTATCTGGCAACTATGAGGGATTAGGTTATTCATCGGGTGACAATTTAACATTAGTAATCTCAACTGGTGACACTGCACTCTATTGGAGGCTTGGCCGAAGCACCGAATAAAGAAGTAGCCAGCTCGATAGCATTCTCTGACGAGTGCTATCTATGGTGGCTATTTTTAGCACTTTGATGTGATGTTTTTACAGGAGGCACTTATCTCTTGGGCATCCGTGTACTTTCGGGTACATTTCCATAAGGAAGACCATCATGAAATTACGAAACCTTTCTGCTGCTGTTATTGCAGCGACAACCCTCATTAGCCCTCCTGCCTTTTCTGATTTACAAATTAGTTCTGGTCAAGCTCATACATTGATTAATGACAATGGTACCTTGCTTGCCGTTGGTAGTAATCGCTATCTTGAATCAGGTCAAAGTATAGATATTTCAAACATATGGGACGAAACTGAAATCAACTTACCTGCACTTGTTTTAGATATGGATGCAACTAGCGTTAAGAGCATTGCAGCATTAGAAAATGGGGATATTTATATCTTCGGTAGACGATTGGCAATAGATAAGGTTTCTAACCTTTCTGGTGCCACTCAGGTGGAAGTAAATGATCTTGGTGCTTATGCATTGATTGATGGCGATGTTTACTTCGGTTGGTCTTTTGATGGTGCTACTTGGATTAAGATAGATGGTCTTTCAAATGTCACCGCCATTAGCGCTAGGGGAAAACATTTATTGGCAGTTGATATAAATCAGGCTGCTTATGATATTGATGCGTCTAATAGCGTGACGTACATCCAAGGTTTACCTCCGGTGCTGCGTGTCGAAGCTGGAAATTCTCACTCCATGTTTATTGATGCTAATAATCAGTTATGGGCTATGGGTGAAGATCCATATTCATATGGTCTTCTCGGTCTTGGAACCAAGGCAGGTACCCCGGTACCGACAATGGTTCCCAACGGTAATGATGTAATTGACGTTGCTGCTGCAAGATTCCACACATTATCATTGAAGTCTGATGGTACTGTATGGGGAGCTGGAGGGCATAATTATATCTCTTTAACAGATAGCTCCATCTACAATGTGTCTGCATCTTTTGTTCATATTACAGAATTAGATGGTGCAAGCATTACTGATGTTGAAGCGGGAATGAATGGATCATTCGCTTCATCTGAAGACACAATGCACTCATGGGGTAGTGGTGGCGTAATAGGCAACGGTAGTCTTACTGAATTACACCGCCCTAAAGCCAATTATGTATCAACATTTGAACCTGAAGTTATATTGCCAACGATTGCAGGTGTGCAACTGGATGGTTCATATATTATTACGGGTACTAACTTTGGGTCTGATACCGGTAGTATTATCATGGATGGTTATTCATTTGGCATCCTGTCATGGACTGATGGTTTAATACAGCTTGAAAGACCCTCTGTTGCCATGTCAGGTGATTTAGTTGTCATGGATGCTGACGGTAGCATTTCTAATGCATGGACTGTAGCGTTGATTCCCGAGCCTTCTATAAAGCATTGCAATGAAGCTGATGCCAATAGGGGTCACGGTAATGATTGTGATGGATTCGATGAAGACAACCCCGGAAAAGGCAAAGGACACTTCAAGAGAAAGAAGTAATCGCTAAAACACTATCAAACAATACAACGCCTATCCTGCTAGGGCTTCTGCCCTATAGGGTAAGGCTATGAGTTACGGAACAAAACAAACAGAAACAATAAAGGCTACCCAACTGTCAAACCACTTCATATTCTGCATTTTAGTTTTTCAACCATCTATTAATGACGACATAAGGATGGCGCTAATAGTGGGGATTGCAATAATCGTGATCACTTCAACCCTTAATCCCCACCTGCATTAAACCAAAGATATTTATCAAAAACTCTCTCTTGAAACCACCGACTCTGAGTAACATTAATAATATCCTTATCCGACTCATCACATGCCAATGAGTAGGCTTTAACTTTATATAGCCCTTCGCATGCTTTTTTGATTTCTGGCAAATCCTCAGAAAACGCCTCAAGCCAACATTCCCGATACACATCATAGCCATCAGAAGCAGAAACGTCATAATCATTGTATCGCAACCACGCAAGGGCTCTACTGTCATATATAACAACAGGACATTTAAAACGTAACCAGAGAAATTTCGAAGCAGCAGAAACTGCATTTCTTCCATAGCTGGCTTTAAATCTATCTGAAAGAGCTTCAACTTTTTTAGATACGTTCTTGTCTGTTATTGGATCACGAACATTCAGCACAAGTTTACGTGCCATAGCTAACCGTTCTTCACCCTCCAGAACAGGAAAATTACGAGTGACTTTATAATACTTAGCCGCCTGATTAAACGCCTTAAGGCTTTCAATAGTATTCTTAGAAGAGACTCCCGCCACAAACAACTTATCTGATTGAAACCAGTCATTCAGATACATCATTGCATAATATTTAAACTCATTCATTTACCTTCTCCCTATACCAAACTAGAAGCATAGGTCAAAAAAAACGTATACGCCCTAATGTAAAAACACTAAGTGAGCAACAATTCGCACACCATTTCCCACAAGGTGTGCAAGAAACCACTAAGTGACACATGTGATTTTTCCTGAAACAATACCCCATATTTTTTCCAGGCAAGGAAGAGCTATTAAGTGATCATTGAGTTCAAAGACATTTATACAATTTATAAGCTCATTCCCCGCAATGAACACACTAGTTCATGGAGCTATGACTATTACTACCCCATTCCTTATGATGCCGAGAATTGGACGGCTATAGCACGCTACCTAAATCGAAAGGCCATGGGCAACTCCGTATTACGAGAGCAGTTATATCAGATATGTCCTTTTGAAGAGTCCGACGATCCATTCCTTGATGCCATTTCATACTATGAGCAGATTCTAGCCGAAAAACTCAAGCAAAGCGGTTTTAAAATTATTTACATCAAGCACGATGACCAGCAAAGAAAGCTAGGTATCTCTTCTGCATGGATGAAAGATAAAGGTGAGTGCAGAAAAGGAAAAGGCTTATCATTCTTTCCTGAACCTGGATTGTTTGGCGCACCGTGGAGTAGGCCATCAGGACTAGTTGTTTCACAGGAATCAACTACTGACACCGAATCAGACCGTAATATTGAAAAGCGTAATGAACAGGTGTTACGGATGAACCAGAAGTTTGCAACTCGGCAACGTGCCGAAGCAAACGAACAGAAGCTAGTTGAAAGAGGACAAAGTGCAGCATTACAAAACGCACTGAATAAGAAAAACGAAACCAATAAGACAATAAATAAGCCTGAAACTGATTGGATTGAATTAAACCTTTATTACGCTGACCAACACAAGACCCCTGTATTCCATCAACCCTATGAGATTATCTTTGCTGACGGATCAACCCTACAGGGCACATTGAACAATAAAGGCTTTGCTCGGCACGACAACGTGCCCAAGGGCAAAGTCACCGTTATCTATAAAGAAGACCCCGCTCAAAAAAATGAGCTAGGTAAGCTTCGAGAACAATTAGATAACACGCTAAACAAAATAGTTGTTCAGGTAGCAAATGATGCCAAGTATCAAAAGGAAGCGAACAAGGATATAAGTAATGCTGATTTAGCTGCCGTCTATACTGGCTCATTTATGATGGGTGGTGTGGATATTGTTACCGACCTATGGGCCTTTGCGCAAATTATAGGTCAAGGTTTAGTCAAACTGGAATTAGAATATTTGGATTTGATGGAAGACATCTTTACAGGTGACATCCGAGAGATACAGAGGAAATTTGAAAAGGCTAAAGCATCAGGAATTGGTGCCTACGAAGGGGCAAGTGAGGTATCCGAAGCATTATATCTGCTTGGTACTGATGAGGAGACCTGGGAAATACTCACAGGGTTTGTAGAAGATTATTGGGAGGCTATATCCGGTGTTGACTTGACCCGTTCAGCAGCCCCCATTGTTATTGAAATATTAATTGCCATATTCTCAGGTGGCGCAGGGGCCACCCTCTTAGCATCCAGACTTGGAACGTCTGCCAAGCTAGTAGATGACGCTACGGACATTGCCCAGCAAATCGTGAAAGCCAAGAAAGCCTTGGGGCACAACATAACCAAGAAGGCAAGGACATCACAGGCTGTCGTGGTACCGATTGACAACAGGATTGTAACTGGCAAATCAACGAAGCCTGATTGGGGTAGCGTAAAGACAGCATCGAAGTACTCCAACGCGAAGCTAATTGAATTGGATTCTAAGGGGCAATTTAGAGATAAACTTGGAAACTTACGAACGAATGCGGGGCCGAATGCCCCTGATTTCAAGAAATGGTCAGAGAAAGGCGGCACAACTAAGTATGACGAGGCAACAGATACCATTGTTTATGGTATGCCTGAAATGAAAACATCCAAGTCGGGCACACTGGATATCGAAGTCCCTTATAAATCGGGGCCTCCAGACAACCAGCGCTACCCTGACTTCTCAAACCACACGACTGAAACTGTTGATATACCCAATATGCGGGGAGTGTCCGAAATGGATATCACTCCCCCAGATACAGGCGATTTTTCAAAAGCATGGGAAAAATTATCTCAAGGAAAAGGAGACGATTATATGCTTGAAAAATATGGCATAAAACGTAGAGTCAAAGGTAGCCGCAAAGGTTCCTGGCCTGACAAATCCCCTCGTGGTTTTACTTGGCATCACCACGGAGACCAAAGTACAATGCAGTTAATCGATCATGAAATTCACAAAACATTTACTCATAGCGGCGGCGCTTCTGCATCAAGATAAAAAAGGTTACTTATGTTTACTGAGATGGATACAAGAGGCCCGGAAGTTGATAACAAGGATATCCTTCACCTTGAAGCATTCTTGAAAACCCCAGTCCCTGATGACTACAAACAGTTTTTAACAGATTTCAATGGTGGAGAACCCATAGAGTGTGCCATAAATTTTGAAGCAAAAAAGCTTCAAAAAAATGGCGATACGGTGTCTACTTTCTATGAGGTTTCCGAAGACATCTCATACGGCATTCAATCTAATATGGAGAACCACTCAGACTTAATCCCCAATGGCTTAATATTCATTGCATCTACACCAGGCGGAAATTATTTTCTATTATCGCTACTTGAGGATTCTTATGGGTTCGTTTATTACAAAGACCACGAGATAAATGACACCATGGCCCTTGATGTATCTAATAATAAACTACCCGAAAGCATGGTATTTATTTCTGAGAATTTCAGTGGCTTTTTAAATCGCCTATATGACCCTGATGAGTAATCCATTGCTAAGCAAAAATAACAGCGGCATTAATGGCTCAAGTAATGAGCCTAAAATGCCTAAGAAACACTCATACTTTCTACTTTATGAATTAGTCAGCATTACATTATAAATAAGCAATACAGAACAAGTGTTCTTTATCAGGTGAAATTTGTAATTTTTGCAATCTTCACCTGAACACCATCGCCAAAAAACAACTTTATTTGCTAATAGAGTATAGGAAATAAGAACAGTAATGATTTTTTGAATATTATCCAACGCTAAAAACCTTTTGAAAGGTTTCAGCTAATGCCCCATCCATACCAGAGAGAATACTGGTCTGAATTACACTTAAGATGATGCCGAATTAAGCATTGAATACTGAACTTAATACAACAACCTGTTTAGCAATGACAGAATGACAGGTTATATTTATAAACAAAAAATATTAATAAATTAGTATCCAATTAATATTGTCACACTTGTCATAGTGTCACCCAGCTGTTGGCCTTAAAGCCACAGCAGGGATATTATAATCCCATAAAATAGAATAGATTTTGCAAAAAAACCTTTAATTTGTTATTTAGTAGAACACCTCACCCCCCATCCCTATTTGCCAAACATATCTCATTAAGACGTCATACTCATATCTAACGAAAAATACGAATATACTTTCTAAAAGCAGATAATTTATAAAACACACTGCAAAAACCAAGAAAAAGCATAACGTCAACAAGCTGTTGACAATATGCTATAAAAATTTATAGACAAAAAACGTTATTACATAATCACCATATTTTTCAATATGTCACATGTGACAACATAACAAACAATCATTCATCAAAATATTTATTATCTCGCTTTCTGAAGGCAGGCATTGTTCCTTCCAGAATATTTACAATTGATAAATTAACTTCAGAATTTTCTATCGAGCCTGATTTAACGGAAACAGCATTGTTTTTATCTTTTGCTATATTGACATGAACAATCTGTTCCGCATCTGCGACCACAGCAAGATTGGGATTATGAGTAACCATAAATATCTGCCTTCTCATTTTGGCTTTCTTTATAAATGGAACTAAAATCCTAGACACACTTTGATTGTCTAGGTTATCTTCTGGTTGATCAATAATCAGCGGCTTATTATCTTTATCAAGTAACAAATAGAATATCAACAGCAGCGCCCCCTTCTCCCCTGGAGATAGCTGCTGCAACTGCTTACCACCCATTTCAAGGCTGTAAGACTCTGTCAAATAATCCAATGAAAACAAGTAGTCATAAAACCCCTCTAGGTCTTGTATTTGTTCGTCGATAAACCTTGATGGTTTTTTATTCAAATCCCTATAATCTTTTTCCAGATGTCCAATAACAGAATCCAAAAACTTTACGACATTATCAACGTTATCTGGGTCTACCGCCTCAATAATCCCACGAATCTTCAGCTGGCCAGAGTCCTTTCCATAGAAAGAGCCTGATTTATTCTGATTCACAAAGAACAGAAACTTCGATACAAAATTATCATTAAAATTAAAACATGCCTTTATCGTGACGTCATACTTTCCAAGTAGACCATGATTCTCCTTCAATGCTTCATCCACGGACACTTTAATATGCTTATATACATCAACAAGCTTCATTTTGATCAAAAATATTTCTCGCACCAACGAATGCCGCTCAGCACGTAACGCATCGATATCTTGTTGTACATTTCCCTTTAGATACAACTTTTTGAATTTCAAGCCTTCCAGCGTATTCGGGCTATCAGTAGCACCTACAATTTCTTGACGCCGCAGTTTCCATGCAGTCACATCTGCCAAATACTTCTGATATTTCTTTTCAGGGGCTCCTAGCTCTTCCAAAAGCTTATTTTTAGCAACCTCCAGTTCCTCCAGTGATTTCTTTAACCCAAGGTTTTTATCGCCTCCATCCCCATCTAGCAAAGTCTTTAATGATTTTTCCTTACTCAACAATTGGGTTAGACAATATTCAATTTTTTCATAATGAAAACTTACTTTAATCACGTCATCAATGGCGATACCAAATCGACCCAATTCTTCGCCTATTCCCTGTTTAACCTCAACTGTACTTTTTTCTAAATTAGATACCCTTTCCTGTATTTGCTTTATTTCTTCCCGATCAACCGATAGTTGAATCAATTCTTTCTCTGTTTCCTTTACTTTCAAATCAATTTTATTTATTTCAGTTTTAGTTGACTCAACCTGCTCATTTTTTTGCGTAACCTCATCACCCTTGTCTTTATTAGGGTTTTCAATCTCTTCTGGGCAGATAGAATCATGAGCATCAAGCTCCTTTTCCTTAACCTCAATATTGCTTTTCAGCTTGGAAATATACTTCTCATTTCGCTGAACCTCAAGATTCTTAAGTTTCTCATTTATGGCCTGCAACTTAGCCCGAACATTGTTAATTTCGCCAGCGTTAACGCCTTTCAAACGATTAACAAGATCATCAAACGTATTACACCCATACCTTTTGTCTATAGGAAGGTGCGAGAAAACAACATTTTCAAGCTCCCTTCTAAAACCTTCGGCTTGATCAATATCCGAACACAAACTTTCAAAATAGTTTTGCGAAAGATACTTCACTCTTTCCTGGCTAGACAAATCGACACTCTCCGCCAGCCCTTTTTCTAATGACGTATTATCATCCCAATACATGGATGCAGCAAATTTTGATGCTAAGCCATTCTTTTTAAACTTCTTATTTGTTAAAAACTCTAAGCCCGTAGAGGTTTCACCACATAACGCCAATATATCGGCCAAAGCACTTTTCCCTGAGCCTTTATTGCCTATGATAGCGACCAATTGCTTGTTAAATGACAATCGAATTCCATCGAACCAAACCCCCTGTTCCTTCTGGTAGCCAGGAATTGAATCAATAGTGATTGCTTTAATATATTTCGTCTTATTCTCTTCAAATACTTTAAGCACAGCAGGCTCTGAGCCAATAAAAACCCGATCTTCTGGCTCATTCATTGTCTGCAATAACCCTTCAAAGTTCGGATCAGCCTTAATCCAACAGTAGCGGTCATCAGCAGGTTCAAATATTTTGATATTTTCATGAGCATCTGAACCATGAAAGCAAGGCTTTGGCTTACCACAGAGTTTTTCATAATCTGGATAGGCACCATAAAAGAATTCAACATCTTTAGGTCGTGATGAAAAGATTGCATCGGACATTTTGTATATGCCCCGTCTATGGGACTCTAACTGTGATAATTTTTGATCCGTAAAAAAATCTTTATGCTGCACAACGCCAGAGGCACCATCCGTAGACTTATTCGACACGACAATAACTGTGTTATTTCTAAGATCCACGTCCTTTTTAAACAAGGATTCAAGCGTTCGCCACTCAACAACAAAATTGTTAACCCCAATCTTATATGCTTGTGATTCCCCTAGCTGCTCGTCACCATCTATTTTACGACCAAAATTAATTAAATCGCTTTTGGTTGCAGCAAATTCTCTGTCATGAGAAATCGTCAACTTCTGAAAGAAACGGTCTTCCAACTGGTCATCCAACGCTGGATTAAATAGGCAGTGTATATTTACGGGCTTACCGTTACCCGTAATAGGTGTGACACGCATCTCAACATTTGGAATAACGCAGTGAATATCTTTATTTATAGATCCTGACGCCAACTTATCTTTAAACTTAAAATAGTTATCGATCGACCAATAATCAGTAACACCAACAACTGCAACCTCTCCATCGTAACTGTTCAAGTCATCACAGTACTTTTTCCACTTACTATCAATATCGCTACCGGTGAACTGGTCATTCTTATTCGTTCCTGGTGTATGAATGTGAAGATCCCATCGCCGCCATTGCGCACCTTCAACATATTCCTTTGCTGCCATACGATTCACCACCTAAAATTCAATTATTGAAATGTCTCTTCGAATTTATACTGATAGGACAACCCACTGACACTACCAGCCTTCACTTGTGCTATTAGCCCTTGATCAGGAACACTTTCGGGTATCAACCCAATATCAGTAGCCCTCAAATAAGGCTGTCCTGAAGTACTGCCATCAGCTTTGTGCTTCTGACAGACCTTCACTGTAGCCATATATCGTGTACCAATAGGAAAAAGCTCTCTCAACTTTCTCGGAAACTCAACTCGGACATCACCTTTAAAATGATCTACAGCCCTTACCCTAGGTCTGCTTTTATGCGGATCAAGGCATGTTTCCAGAGTTACGCATTTAATGTACTCACCAACATGTTTTTCTATATCAGTCAGCACACTATCCATTTAACGCCTCTTCTAAATTAGTAACCACATCAAAATCAACACCAATCGCTTCGAAGTGTTTCTCGCCACAGGCTATTTTGTCTTGTTCCAAGTCGCTAAGTTCGAATTTATTACGGGTGCTTTTTGTTTCACGAATCAAATAAAGCTTTTCATCATCTTCAGTAACTAATGCCCAATCTGGATTATACGTCCCTACCGGTGTATCGATTTTAAACTGTTGAGGTAGTTTGCAGTAAAACTTAATACGGTCATCGTTATCACAATTTATGGCAAATTTCTTTTCTACTTCAGAGTCATATTCCACATGATCATAAAGTGTCTTATCCAAATTCTGCACTTCGTAAAGATTATTCATGTAGCGGGTAATGCCCCGCTCTGCTTCTTCTTCTATTTGGTGCATTTCGTAACAAAGGCCGCCAATTTTTTCGTATTCAATGCCTTTTACGGTGACATGGTGCAACTCACGTTGCATACATGTAGTGACCTGATTAATAAATACCTGAGGATTTTCGATAAAGTCTTTCAATCGGCCAGAAGCTTTGAGTATTTCAACCAGAGTTGAGCGAGTCAGTTCTGTATTGTTTTGCAAATAGGCCAGCAGGTCAGGTAGCACTGGAGCTTGACTTAGATCCCTAATACCACCGGATATCTGTTCACCATCAATGCCAGCCTTAGATACTTCCTGACGATAAAGAGCGGCAGTAATTCTGGTACGGTGTATCGCTGGCATTTCGGCGATAGAAATTGCCGTCCGTTTGATTAAATCGGCAGTATCAAACTTCACTCGATAACGGGTACGTTGACTAATTTTTTCCCACAGAGCCCTAAAGGTAGGATCAAGACTGATATTCTTTCTCAATTTAAGTGTGCGGCGATCACGTGCATTCACTACCCTATTTTTAAACACATACCGATTCAGCTCATCCACCACCTGCGCCCGCATGTGCGCCCACTCTGCGGGAAGCTCCAATATAAAATGCGGGTTGTTGGGATCAAATCTATCCGTAACACGCCCCTCAGCATCCAGATACCCTTTGTCTTTCAGCATATCTACAATGGACTGTGATGCCTCTTGACCTATTGCCGTATGCTGATGTGCCACAGGGTTCACTAACGAAGAAAAAGCTGTAATATCCACACGGCCAAAGCCAATTCCGTAGTCCTCTTCATACTCGTTCTGGAGTTGGTTGGCAAAATCATCATAGGATTCATTTACTATTACCGTTAACCGATTAACGGTTGCATCATGAACCCGATCACCTTGGTGATTTACTGGTAGGCGCAAACCACGACCTATCTCCTGCCGTTTTTTATCCAGGGATTTTGTTTCATTCAGTGTGCAAATCTGGAAGATATTGGGATTATCCCAACCTTCTCTCAGTGCTGTATGAGAGAATATAAAACGTAGAGGCTCCTCCTCCGATAACAACTGTTCTTTGTTACGCATAATTTTAGCGTAGGTATCTTCGTCGTCTTTGGTCTTACCAGTCGTATCTTTGGCCTTACCCTTTCTATCTTGCGAGAAATAACCGTCATGCACTTTCTCTACAGGAAATTCCAGCAGGCCCTTATATAATGGCTTTTTGGTTAGCTCGTTATAAGCATCCTCAAACCACTCGCCAATTTTACCCAGACTGGTAGTGCCATCATCATTGTAGACCCTGTAATTTGCTACCTTATCAATAAAGAAAAGTGACAACACTTTGATACTTTTCCCTTTAACGGACATTTCTTTCTTCAAATGCTGCTCTACCGTCTCATAAACCTGAGCCTTCATTAATTCTTCGTCCAAACCGCCCAGCTCCTCACCCAATCTCAGCATTTGTCCATTGGAAAACTCCACATGCTCCATACCAGGCTCACAACTAATATTCGCGACGATCCAACCTGCCTGATATTCCTGGCGTTCTTTGGAACGGAGAAAGAGATCATCCCCTTGTTTAACGGTAACAGCCTTTTTCTTAGGCCCGCCCTTCTCCTGAACATTGATCTGCAAACTAGCTTTAATGCCGTTTTTGTTATCAACTTTTTTCAGAGCTATAAAAGTTGAATTAAAGCTTTGGTCTTCCAGCAAGCTAGCGACCTCAATTCGTTTTACCAATCGCAAATCATAAGCCTCTATCGGCCCAAGGCTATACAATAAATTGTATGGATTTTTGTGGGTAGCGGAATAACGTAATGTACATAGAGGGTTGAGGCTGTGCAGAGCCTCTGCCCGCTTAGTTTTGGCTTTACTGGTATCGCCTTCTACTGACTGTGGTTCGTCAATAATAACAAGAGGATGCGAAGCCCTAATAAAATCAATCGGTTTGTTACCATTAAGTCGATCATTCTCTCGGTTAATAATATTCTGCTCCTTCTCAAAAGCCTGAATATTGATCACCATAATTTGAATCTTATTGGAACTAGAGAACCTACGTACTTGCCCTAAATTTTTAGAGTCATATACAAATGCATCGAAAGGAACTTTATCATACAAGCCCTTAAGGTGCTCGTGCATGATATCAATACTCTTGGTGGTGCCTTCACGAATAGCCACACTGGGCACAACAATAATAAATTTTGTGAAACCGTAAATTTTATTTAGCTCAAAAATCGAACGAAGATATACATAAGTTTTACCTGTGCCGGTTTCCATTTCGATAGAGAAATGCGGGACATTCTTTTTTGAGACGCAGCCATCAAAGGTAAAAGTCGTATGTAAAAGTTCCGACTGGGCAGGTATAGCATTACCCTCCTGAACCTTTTTCAGGTTATTAAGCAATTGATCTTCTGTAAGCACCAACTGATTGGCCACAGCGGGAATATCACTAAAGGCATCTCCATCCATTGCAATCTGGCTACCGCCTGCTTGCTGACCAACTGAGACGGAATAAGTTTCCTGGGCCAAGGGTTGCCCTTCAAACAACCCTAAGACCGAACTGATAGCATCATTCTGATAATCAAGCGACGCATTAAATTTGAGTTTAAGTGCTGGCATAGAATCATACCACCTTAAATACTAGTTCAGAATCTCTGCTCTGAGGGTGGGACTTGAACGTTTGAATTGCATTGGCTTTTAACTGGTCATTCCCTTTGAACCCCTTGTCCAGACAGATGAATTGCATGGGCTCTGCATCAGCAATAGCATCAATTAACTCAGGCGTAAGCTCATCCTCCAAACAAATTATCAATGCACCTTCAGAGATTGAAAATACGATTTTTCCGCCCAATTCAATTTCTATAATCTCAACATCTAATCCAAAGCCAGCCTTTAGAAGAAGTTCATATAAAATTTCCTCTTGTTTAGCAGTTTCATCCACATGTTGAATATGTAGTTCAAGCTGATCAATGACCTGTTCTTCACTTACCCCTGGCATCCCATGCCATTGTATAAAGTTAGACTGACCCAATTTAAAGACCTTAAAACCTCTACACAAGTTATTCCCCCTTTTCAGATCAAGTTCAGCCTGCCCTTCACTATCAACATTCAATACCCTACGAATACGATCCTTGCCAACTTCGGCTATCGTGCTAAAACCCGCATCAAAAACCTCACTTTCTTCGGGGATTTTCTCTGGCAATTGGACAACTATGTATTTTACAGGCTTATCTAATAACGCACTTTGCTTAAATGCAGCTTCAGCTAAGGGGCAAGATCCAGCGAAAAAATCTAAAACAATCTCACCTTCACAGTTCGCAATGTGAATCATTCGCTCCAATAACTTGACCGGTTTAGGTGTATCAAAAACGGTGACACTATCAAACAGTGCATTCAGCTCTCTTTTAGCACTATCTGTAGTACCAACTTCATCAGCGCTCCAAAGTGTGTGAGGGGTTAGTCCACTTTCCATCTCGTCAAGGAAGACTTTTTGTCGAGGAACATTACCTCCAGCTTCACCAAACCATATTCGATCATCCTCAATTAGTGATTTAAGTTTTTTCTCGGTGAAACGCCAACAATTCCCTGAAGGGGGATCTACTAGGCGCCCATTGGGCGTTTCTATAGTATAGAATTGCGATTTTGTACCATGACCAGATTGTGCAGTGATTGCCACAGACTGCCAATCACCCCGACGATCCTTATCTGGATTTGTATATCTTGCTCTTGCCTCTTCTGTAAGCGGGAGAAGCTTTCTTGTCTCCTCGAATAGGGACTTCGTCTTGGCATAACATAATATATGGTCGTGATTTACTGAAAAGGACTTCCTATTCTCTCTAGTTTTTCTCTTCTCCCATACAAATGATGAAACAAAGTTCTCTTCACCAAAGATCTCATCACAGATTCGCCTAAGGTTTTCCTGTTCATTATCATCAATTGATATGAAAATAACCCCATCATCTTTTAGTAAGTTTCTCGCCAAATATAAACGAGGGTGCATCATATTTAGCCATTTTGTATGAAACCGTCCCTCCGTTTCAGTATTTGTTGAGAATTTTTTCCCTTCGTCATCAACAAGTCCGGCATAGGCGAGATAAGTATCCAAGCTCTCCGAGTAATTGTCAGGATAAATAAACTCCTTACCTGTATTGTATGGCGGATCGATATAAATCATTTTCACCTTACCGTAGTAACTCTTTTGCAAAAGTTTCAACACTTCAAGGTTATCGCCTTCAATAAACAAGTTCTTGGTATTATCAAAATCTACCGATTCCGCTCGGCATGGTTTTAACGTAGCGCGAGTAGGCTCCTGTATCAATTTCATACAATCACGTTTGCCAGGCCAGTCCATGCCATAACGCTCACGGCGGCCCTCATAAACATCTGTAAAAGTACCAACCTCTGCTTTCAGTCGTTCAAAATCAACGGTTTCAACCACATTACCCTCGGCATCTGTGGTTTCGGTAAACACACCTGGGAACAACTGCTTTAATTCATCTCTACGCTGCTCTGCAATATCCAGAGTTTCCCCATTCATTTTGATACTTTGATCACTCATTTCTAATTCACTTACTGTTGATTCAATTGAAAGCTTGATTTAAAGCTCATCGCTACCCATTTGGTATTCGAAGGCTTGGCGCACTAGCGCCATTGCATGGGGTATCTCATCTAGAGTAGACAGACTAATTTCAATATCGCCATTACCCCAACGCCCAAGGTTGGTCACATCTTTACATAGGCCTCTTGGGTCATCAACTTCCATAAATGGCATATTTAGCGTCAAACGTAGCCTTCTTGCTTGCGGTACAACATCGACAAAGTTTGTCTCTGCCTTGAACGCCACATATAACTTTAAAAACTCTTCGTTTACACACAAATCGAGGTCATTCACCTCTTTACTGAAAGCATCGAATACTTCACGAAGTTTTCCACCGGCAAGATGAGGGTGATCATCGATAGTATATCGTGCCCCCTCGTCTCTCACCGTTTTATATGCTGCCAGTATTTCACTATTCAATATCACTTTAGGCCAAACTTCACAGGCCCTATCAGCCAAGAAGCTTGCCCTAGACTTAATGGCCTCTTCATTCCACTTCGAAACTGTACCAATTCCGTCATTAAGTTTTAGCGGACTAGCCTTAAAGCCACCCTGCATATCACGTTTCTCTGAAAATGCGCGATTACTGTACTCCGAGTTATAGCCTGTCAGCGTTAGGTTTCCTAAGGTATGGCGGTACACCTCCCAGACATCTTTCCACCCATCGCCTAACTCAGCCCGCCAAACAGCAGGGACTTTTTCAAGGTTGTTATCACACTGAGGCATAATATGCTCAATGGTATAGTCATCAACGTTAACCCGTTCTTTTCGACCATAGTTCTCAAAACGTCTCAACCAGTAACTTCTGCTTCTGAAACTATAGAGATCCTTAATTTTTAAATCACGACTAAAATCTGTATCATTTGGAAACCTACGATATGATGGCAACAAAAGAAAAGCCGCTTTAAGACTTTCTAAATAACGATCCTTTTTTAGACCTTTTCCCATATTGGCAAAGGTCTTGTTCATCGAGTTCGTCGGTATTGCACACACTGCTCGTCTAAAGACATAGCTTTCAATCAATCTGACAGCGGTTATGAGCTCTTCTCTCGTCAATAACTCACTGCTGTAATCAGCGTATAACTCCAGTAACAGCGGGTAAGACACATCAACTTTTAGCTCTCTTAAATCGTGAAAGGCATTTTTAAGATCTGTGTCAGCTTCTGCACTCAACACGATCGCACAATAGTATTTTGCGTAGTTTCTTATTTCACCAACTAAGGCCTCAACACCAGCACCAGCCTTATCTGGTGAGTGGGCATAGTCTTTAAATGCCTCATATACATCGCCTTTTTTAGGAATATCTCCTGTCTTTACGGTGAGGAAGTGACGCATAAAGCCATCAAAGTGATTAGCATACGCCGCTTGCCCAAAAGCCAACTCCATCGGTCGCCAATAACGCTCATAGAGTGTTGTTTGTAGCTCAGGCTCCAAACTCATTAATATAAAATTACGAATAAGGTCTGCTTGACTCAACTTACGCCCAGTTGAGTTCATGCTTTCAAAGATTAACTGCGGATTATCTTGGCCTCTACTTAGAGATAAATCGACAACCATGAGTTTTGCCAATCCATTACAGATTGCCTTTAGATCCTTGCCTGATGACAGCCACTTAGTAAAAAGCTGATGATTTTCTACTACTCGGATTGACTTATCTTCAGGCTGTTCAATACCGTTGATGATCGCTTTCAAAGACACGTCATCCGTTTGAGACAGTACAAGCTTGTAATAGCTATCTCCAGACTCAAGAGGGTTTGTGAGATAATACCCTTCTAACTTCTTCGCACTAAAATTCTCTACCGGTTCGCCATTATCCATTGTCGACACTATCGCTTCTTTTAGTGCGGCAAGTAATAGGATGATACTGGTCAGCCTCTGCTGACCATCAATAACAAGCAATGGGGATTGAGACGATACGGAATATAACCCTTTTTCGATATAGACAATCGAGCCCATAAAGTGAGCGGATATTTTGTCGTCACTACCGCAACGCACAATATCATCCCATAATTGACGACATTCTTTTTCAGTCCAAGAGTAAGTTCGTTGATAGATAGGTATCACAAATTGTGGTGATTTTTGTAATAATGCTAATAGCTTTGCTTCTGTTGCTTTCATAATGCGCTACACCACCGTCCATTTGATCGAAAACAAACACTCATCTTGTACATCCATGGTCAACTTTGCTTCTATAATATCCAACAATTTATCTTTTTTGGTCTCAATCTCTTTCGCCTGCTGATCGTATTCTCTCCAAGCTTCATCACGTTGCTTTTCCAGCTTTTGCGCCCTACGTTGATAAGCCAATTTTTCAGGCAGGTTCTTAGAACCTCGGATCAGTTTTTTCAGTTCGTTGATCTGGGTATCATACTCCTTGAGGTTACCCTTTAACCCTTTACGTTTATCATCAGCCCAGTTATCAAGCTTCTCCATTTCCTGTTCAAAGAAAGAAGAATAACGCCCTTCAACCTCGCCCAACAATGCTGTCTTACGGGACTGGTATTCAGCATCAAAGCTATTAGGGACAACATTTACCCGCTCAACATGTGTATCAAGATTAAATAGGCGCTGCATTTGCTCTTGATTTAGCGTTTCACCTGAATCAGCTTTACCGACAAAGACTAGATGATCCTCACTATCCGTGCCATTGATCAGTAATTTATACAGCGCAAGCTCTCCACTCAAACCGACCAAGGGTTCTAGACTTTGAACTTTTTGAGAGTTGTTATTGTAATCAAAAACCAGCTCAGCACCAGGCAACTCCTGACCCCCAACTGCATTGATCAAATATTGGGCTAATGGGTGCCCTACTCGATAGATATGAGCATCTTCAATACCTTTACCTATTTCATAGTCGCCCAGCTGAATAGAGTTATCTGCTTGCTCCGGTAAAGCATCTAAACTAAAACGATGTAGGTTATCGTAGCCTTGCAAATCAAAGGTCGCATAGTCCTTCAAGCCATGCTGAGTCAATTGCCACAACAGGCGTCCGTATTTATCTAGGTAGGATTTGCTTTCTTGTAGATTCACCTTAAGTTTGTCGTGAACTTCAGCGTCAAAGTTTTCCAGTAACTTCTGACGGGTAGAGTCCATCGCGGCATTGATCTGATCATCAAGCTCTTCTTGCAACTCTTCAAACTGCAAATCTATTTGTTGTGGTTCTCTGCACGTTTGATAGATTTCAGCTATTCGATTTTCAAAATCAATACCTGACTCAATAGCGCCTAACACTTCATCACTAGCACCAAAGACACCATTAAACAGGTTGAATTTTTCATCTAGTAACTCAAAAACACGCTGATCAGCTGCATTAGCTTTGTTAAGAAAATTTATAACTACCACATCATACTTTTGCCCGTAACGGTGACAGCGCCCAATGCGCTGCTCTATCCGTTGCGGATTCCAAGGGAGATCATAATTAACAATAAGAGAACAGAATTGCAGGTTAATACCTTCAGCAGCAGCTTCGGTAGCAATCATTATCTGAGCTTCATCCCTAAAGTTTTCTACCAATGCCGCTCGTATATCAGCAGCACGAGATCCTGTAATATAATCACTGCCCTTATGTTTCTCTATCCAATCTCTATAAACTTGTTTAGACGTTTCGTCATTATTAGTACCATTAAACAGTACCAACTTGTCACCATAACCTTGCTTCTCTAACAATCGTACTAGGTAATCTTGTGTTCTTCGTGACTCAGTAAAGATAATTGCTTTGTTTTGTGCACCTAATGCCTTGGCCTTTGCGAAACCCAATGATAAAGCGTCGACTAATGCCAAGCCCTTAGCATTCTCTGTTATGGAAATGGCTAGGTCACGGAAGGTCTCTAACTCGCCAATTTCATGTTTGATGGAATCTATTTCTACCGCAGTAAGCGGAATCTGCTCATCTAAAATGACACCGTTATTTGCACTCTCCAGATTTGTTTCACTCTCATACTCATCAAGTGTCTCAAAGTCCTCCCCGAGAGTTTCAAGCTTATCAATTAAAACTTTGTTTTCTTTTAACTGCTTATTCAAGCGATTCGCAATAGAATCCAATGCACCGGCAATTGCAAATGTAGACGATGCTAACAGCTTGCGCATTACCAATGTCATCAGCTTACGCTGCGATTTAGGTAACGCATTCAACTCTGGGCGCTGTAGATAGTCAGATACCATATCGTACAGGTCTTGTTCTTCCTGCGTTGGCCAGAACTCCTGAGTAATAGGCTGCCTATTTGTATACTTAACGTACTCCAAAACTTGTCGGCGCAAGGTTCGATGACACAATGGTTTGAGCCTTCGTTTTAATTCATCAAACTGAACATCAGAGCTAATACGGGCATACTGCTGCTTAAAGCTTTTCTCATCACCAAACGCATATTCATCAATAAAGCTGACCAGTCCGTACAACTCCATCATGCTATTTTGTAATGGCGTCGCGGTTAGGAGCACTTTCGGTACATTTGTCAAAGCTGTACGCAAAATCCTAGCTGTTTTATTCTGTGTTTTATAAACATTCCGTAGACGATGCGCTTCATCCAATACAACAAGATCCCAATGCACCAACATTAGTTCTTCGGCATGCCTTGCTGCAAATGGATAGGAGCAAATTATAATTTCATTATGATCAAATGGGTTCACCGCCCCCTCTTTGATCGCAGCGTTGTAAGACTTAGCCTCAAGAATAAGTGACGGCAAAAAGAACTTATCCGCCAGCTCCTGCACCCATTGTTTACGCAGACTAGCGGGTACAATGATCATCATGCGCCGTTTGCCTTCTGCCCATTTCTGAGAGAGCACCAAACCGGCTTCAATTGTTTTACCCAACCCAACTTCATCAGCAAGAATCGCACCATTGGATAACGGCGACTTAAAAGCAAATAACGCAGCTTCTACTTGATGTGGATTAAGATCCACCTGTGCATCCATCAACGTACCGGCAAACTTTTCAATACTGCCTGATGAACAACGCTTACTCAATTCGTGGGCATAATACTTAGCGTGGTAGTCGGTAATCACGGTTTAATTCTCCAGCTTCCCTGTTTGGGCATGTTATTTTTATATACGCCAATCCATCTCGACCGACTTAAGGTGCGACAAAGCTTTAGATTATAGGTCTATATTTTGTTTATGGTCGACATCAGGTACATCTCGTACAAACTTTTCGAAGGACTATTTGCCCCTCGATCGGTTACTGTTTGACCAGTAGTTATTCACATACTTTGTATATGGACACCTAACTGTTATCGGATACTACAAGCATGTACAGATTGCCACAAGCTTGGCTCAAGACAATTCACTTTGTTTATCGGTAGATTAGATTGGAACGCTGGAAAAGGAAATCGCAAACTTGGTGGTTTATCTGTCATTCCGTCATTACTGATACTGAATTCAACCTGTCATTCCGTCACCGGTAACCCAGATGACAGAAATGACGGATGAAAATTAATTATACAGCGCTCTCCGTAACAGTTATTTCTGCTTCGAGTTGTAGAGTGGTATTAACCAGCGTGACCTTTCGCTCTGAAGCTGTTCGGCCAGCACGATTCATGTCAATACCGACTTGCCTAAGACTGGTTTCAATACGAGTCAAACCCTGACCCAGGCCAATTGGGCTTTTAGGCCACGTATTAGCGCTACGATACCCTCGCTCTGTCGATGCATTCAAACAGGACAGCAAACGAGTTGCATCACCATCCCATGTTGCCTTGCTCGACATAAACCTCATCACTGCTGTCGCCAATGGATCTTGACCTAAACTAATTTCCATAACTTCTATCTGATTCTGCTCATAAGCCCTCTGAAACGTGCCAGGCTCCCAGCCTAATGCCTCTTCACCTGCCGTGACCCATTGGATCATGTCATACATCCGAGCGTCCGACACAATCTTCGTATCATTATAGTTACGCAAGATACTGACTAGAACCTTAATCATAGAACTAAAAAACTTCGACTGAACCGAGGACAAACGAGCGTTAAATTCCCTTTTTGAAATACGCGCCCCATCCACAACAGGCTGCAAGCGAAGACCTATAGAGCGACTAACCAGGTCTGACTGGATTACCACATCATCAATACTATTCATCATTATCATACGAATTACGTTCATCACTGACTCACCGTCATCGGTATACAACTTACGCTTACGCAAGCCAACACCAGTGGCCACCTGTGCAAACATATCACTTATTTTCTTGTTAAAAGTGTATTCAGAAACGTTATCAAATGACATCACCCTATTAGAGGTCGCCTGTATCACCAGGTCATTTACATCCTTTGGTAGTGTTGTATGAGGTGTTTTATTGGGGTCTGTAACCGACTTTATCGCTTCGCACAAAGAACCCTTTGCAGAACCATGCTCACCTTGGACAGAAAAAACAGGATAAGGCCCTGTTGGGTGAAACGACATTAAAATTGCACCAATTACCAAAATATACTGCTCATCCGTTACGTTTAAGATTCCTTTAAATTCAGCCATCGCAGCAACGCATTCCTCACGCGTCAGTTCCGTTGGGGCGGGTAATGGCAATAAGCCATGCCGCCGAATAAAATAAGCTTGTGGCTGCACGACCTCAAAACCTTCCGCTGTTACGCTCACTACATTGTAAGTGTTGTCACAAAGGTCAATTTCAATCAGTTCTTCATTACCAATAAGCCTGACATCGGGGCTAATTGTATCTGACTCAAAAACAGCCTTACCTTCCAAATACTCAAGTGTGTTGTTTAACAACTTAGCAGTAGGGGTGCTATTATTTGTTGCCATGAAGTGGTAACTAAGAAAGCGCTTAAATTCTGTGCTTTTCAACTTAAATAACCTTTTTTTATCATCCACATAAACAATGATAAAAGCTTCGAGCAAGTCATCATGAGCGAGCTGATAGCCCATACGCTCGACAACATCGAGCGCACTCTGTATATCGATCATTTTTCATAACCCTAAATTGGTGTGACGGATATTAGTCGTCACGCTATTGATTAATTGAATCGTTGAAATCATTTTATAAGTTCAACTAAATATAGGAATAACCACCCTGTAGCCTAAGGGGCCGACTGAGCAATCAATGAAGGGGGAAATCTCAGGGCCTTAGCCCTAAGATTCACCCACTTACGGGTCTAGCTTCATTACATTCAAAACGAACAATTACTATGGAGCATACATCGTAGCTTTATGTCGTTTTATCATGTCATACACTTCTGAAAGCTGTGTCTCTGGGCGATGTATCGCCCGCCCCATAGAACCAATATGCTCAATGAGCATTCCATATTTCGTTTTTAACTCTATCAGAGCCTCCGGCATATCAAGTCCCAATTCGGCCGCATAGTCTTCAAGAAAAATAAGACCTACGAGAATTTCTTGATCTAGATTTAAACGCCGTTGATCGTCCGAAAGAACCTCAGAATGAACAACTTCGAAGCTCAAATCACCAGACTCCGGTAGAGCGTAAATTGATGTTCCTTCTCTAATAGTCAACTTAGACATTTGAACCTCCTTTGAGTAAATTCTCACGCCACTCAGCTATTGCTTCTTCTGGCCAACCAACAGAGTTGGGGCCAATGGCACAGGAAGGAGGGAGGTGTCCGTTTGCCGTCCATCTGACGATGGTCGCACGACTTTTACCGGTTATTGTTTGTACTTCTTTAATTGAGAGAAAGCGTTTTAGTTGTAGAGCGCCCGTTAAGGGGGCGCTCTGTTTTTGAGATGATTGCATGGGGATTAGTCCTCGGTCTGCAAAAGTTAATGTGAATCGTTGTCCAACGAGACGCATTACATCACTTATTTTCTGACCGAGAATCTGATTTAGTGAACCGATTTAAAAAATCAATAAATCTTCTTATATTTCAACATGTTAACAAATATCACAACCGATTATTAATACGTAATATATAAAGAACAAGAGGTCTACATTAAGGGAAGTCTTTTTCCAACCAGGACAAATCCATTGCCAATATCTGCTCACGACAGCGGTTCAAGAAGTGTTTGGAAGGCTTTGTCGAATCATTCATTTCCGCCGGGGTTATCATCGCCAAAATAGCCCCTGATTCATTGCTGCTATAGCCACGATCTTTTAGATATTTAAGCCTCTGCGGACGCTTATGGCTCATCAACTCACCATCCTTCCCCCAGAAGGCCTGTATTACTTCACGTAAGTTACCTCTAATTAACTTCTTGCCTTTCGCTCGATGGATTTCACCCTCAATGGGCATTAGCACAGCCCAAATATGACCCACTAGATTATTATCCTGCTCCCCTAGCGCATCAGTAATTCTTCTCTTCAATTCAGCTTTCGTCTCTGCGACCTTTCCATTTGACAGCAAAATAAACCCGTCACGATCAAGGGTCAAAAATTCTTGAACCCTCTTAGCGACTAATAAAGTAGCAAATTGCTCATTTGGTGGAAATTTAATATCAAAGTCAATCGTTTGATACTCCCGAGCTTTAACATTATTAAAGCTATCCGGTCGTCTAAATACATCCGGTATTTCATAACCAATTTCGTCACAAGCCTCAACAAACTCGTCCAAATTAATAAAGGCGTGAGTATATGCCACATCTCCAACTATTGGGTTATATGGGTGAATTCCTGTAGGCGTTAATCCCTCCAACAATTCAAACCCCCCATTGATATCTACAACCCCCATTTTTAAAAGGTCGTCCGGTGATTGGTTAATGTGGTCTTCCATAAACACTAAGTGAGATTTACCTTTTGATCGAACAATTTGGTAATCTGAATAGGGCGTCACGTTATTTAGCGCTCTTCTATAGCGGAGCATCCAAACCAAATCAAATGGTTTACATGGTTTTTGGGTATTCAACGCAATGTCACACACTTTCAACCAAGCTCTTTCCTCAAAAAGATACCTATCTTTATCATCAGCCTTTCGCGCTCTGGCCCCCAAGCTCGTAAGTATGATGTCCTCAGCAGAAACAACCTCTCCAGCCTTTAGTTTTCCTCCTCCAAGCATGCTGCCCCATAGTTCTCTCGGGTATACATACAGCATTTGCTCTTGATCAAAAAACGTTACTATTTCTTCTATCTTTTTAAATGGATCGAACTTCGGCTCATACCGACGCCACACCCAAAACAGCGTAGCCAAGTCGATATTCTCCCTGTATGGGTTAGTACAATTACGCCAGTTCAACCCCTCTCTTTTGTCTAACATTAAAATCCTCTTGCCTTGGTAAGATCATCTATATGATCAGACCATTTTTGCAACCATTCACGACATTCATCATCATACCGATGATGATCATAGGTACTCTTTAGCCCATCAAGCGTATGCCCCAGCACCGTTTCAGCAACGTCACCTGGACAGCCCAACCGAGCTAACCCTGTTCTAACTGTTCGCCGCAAATCATGTGGCGACCAGTCAGGTATAGTATTCAACCAGATTTGTTCACTTGTATATTTTCTACGGTTCCTCACTTTTGTTGGATGTTTTAACTGCCACTTGGTTTCAGAAAGGGACTTCTGTAAAATTTGCACCCCTGTTCGACTAGAAGGAAAAGGATAATCAACCGTCATTAGTTTAAGCTGCCTCAGAAAATCAACGGCCTGTCTCGATAGCTGAACTGTACGAGCCACACCGTTTTTAGTCTCCGTGAGCTCCCACGTGCCGCTCTCAAGATTAATATCCTTCCAAGCTGCATTACAGACTTCTCCGGTACGGCAGCCAGTCCAAAGCGTCAAGCGTATTACATTTTTTTGGGTAGTCGAAAAACCTGAGCCGGGCAGCCACTCAAGAAGCTTCATCAGTTCATCATCGTTAAGAAACCTCACCCCTTTTTTCGCAGTAAGCTTCACACCAGTTCTACTAATAGAAGATTTTGCTAATAGAGCAGGATTAGCAAAGTCTTCATCAAAGCGATCAAACCCAATAGCAAACTCATAGGCCGCTGTTAGTTCCCGCAGAACACAGCCTGCCTGTACGTTAACCCCACGCTCAAGCATCTTCTCAATCATCACCGTTATATCTTTGCGTTTAACCATGGCAGCAGGCATATCACCGATAACTTTTACTGGGTCACCATAAAGCGTCCGCCGTACCTCTGCTTGACCTTTCGGTTTCCTACTACCTAGCACCTTCCTACCATCAATGATCCTATCTTCAATTTTCTGCACTAGATAAAATTCAACCAAGTCTTTAACAGTAAAGCACTCAACCTCAGCTTCACGAGTTTTTTGCTGTTCAGCCTCCTCCTTTTGCCGTATTAGCTTATCCCTTTCGGATTTCGGACAACGCCCAGCCTTCCTAATAGACTTAAGCTCTTGGAATTGCTTTCTGGCCTCAGCTAACTTCATCACGGGATAATGACCAAAGGTCATAGAAACCGTTTTCTTTTTATCAAAGGGGTTCCGATACCGGTAATAAAATGCCTTATTGCCTTTGGCCCCACAGCTGACTCGCAAGCCAGAATTTTCTTCAATATCAGATAGATCTTTGCAACCTGATTTCATTGCTTCAATGGCTTTAGCTGATAGCGATTTTCTACTTGGTTTGGTATTCTTGCTCTCTTTCATGTGAGCCCTCTATTTTGAGAATAGTTCAGGCCTGCCCTGTCTACGGTTTTGCGCTAAAAGTGTAGGTTGTATGAGTGATAATACACCACCAACCAAACAACCTACACTTCTACCTACACTTATTATTGAGCAAGAGTGAGTTTCGGTGAAACGCCCTGATACTCTATAAAACACTACATATAGGATTAAATGCTTTAGTATCAAAGCATTAACGACAAAAAATGACCGAAAGCGCCAGTAAACAAGCGACCACAAAACCTGCTCACACACCTATGATGCAACAATTCTTTCGCATCAAAGCTGAACACCCTAGTGAATTGGTGTTTTACCGAATGGGGGATTTTTACGAGTTATTCTTTGATGATGCAAAAACGGCAGCCAATCTTTTGGACATCACCCTTACCTCCCGAGGAAAATCCGGCGGCGAACCCATTCCTATGGCCGGTATTCCATACCATGCCGCTGAAAACTATCTTGCACGACTAGTAAAAATGGGCGTTTCCATTGCTGTTGTTGAGCAATTTGGCGACCCCGCAACCACCAAAGGCCCGCTAGAAAGGAAAGTAGCAAGAATCGTTACGCCTGGTACCATCAGCGATGAAGCGTTACTAGAGGATCGCAGCGAAAACCTATTAACAGCCATCTGCGCAGAAGGCGATGAGATTGGTATAGCCTCCCTCGACATTTCCAGTGGCCGCTTTATTATCACACAATGCACCGGTTTACCTGCCCTTGATGCTGAACTTGCCCGCCTGAGCCCTGCAGAATTACTGGCACCCGACAATAGCCAGCTGAGCAACTATGCAAGCAAGCGAACAGGATTTAGAGCACGCCCTATTTGGGAATTTGATACTGAGTCCGCTCAACGTTCGTTAATACAACAATTTCAAACCAAAGACCTTTCTGGCTTTGGTTGCGAAGAACTACCAACTGCCATTGCTGCCGCAGGCTGTTTGCTGCAATACGCAAAAGAAACCCAACGAGCGGCTTTACCTCACATTCGTTCCATCAAAGTAGAATCATTAGATGACTGCGTTGTTCTAGATGCCGCCACTCGAAAGAATTTGGAGCTTGTGGAAAACCTTCAAGGGGAATTTGAGCACACACTTGCCTGGGTTTTAGACAAAACCCAAACCCCTATGGGAAGCCGTCTGCTTCGGCGCTGGATCAATCGCCCTATACGCGACCGTGAAATACTCACCTCTCGCCAACAGGCTATTGAAACGCTGCTCACAGATTACCAATACGAACCCCTGCAAAGCATCCTTCATCAAATTGGTGACATAGAGCGCATTTTGGCCCGTGTTGCCCTTAAATCGGCACGCCCACGCGATTTAAGCCGACTTCGGGATGGCCTACAGTTGCTTCCTGAGTTACAGCTTGCCCTCGCTCCTTTTACCATTGAAATCATTACCACTATCGCCCAACGTATCAGCACCTACCCTGAGCTGGCTAAACTGCTCGTCAACGCAATTATTGAAATACCTCCCGTATTAATCAGGGACGGCGGCGTCATCAAGACCGGTTATGACGCTGAACTGGATGAGCTTCAATCACTCAGTGAAAATGCGGGCGCTTATTTAGTTCAATTGGAACAACGAGAGAGAGAGAAAACCGGCATATCCACGCTAAAAGTTGGATACAACCGAGTGCATGGATATTTCATTGAAATTAGCAAAGCCAATAGCGCCGACGCTCCTGATGAATACATTCG
>CAJXZM010000052.1 GCA_913063125.1 uncultured Gammaproteobacteria bacterium
AAAAAGAGAGAGGTGCGTGTGGAATCTATTCAATTATCCTGCGGTCAGGCCGTGGTTGATCAGCTTGATAATGTCGAAGAGTTGCTGAGCGACCTTCATACCATACGTGATTTTTTACGTTGGACTGTTAGTCGCCTTAATCAAGCCGAGGTTTCGCTGGGTCATGGTTTTGATGACCCGTGGGATGAAGCTGTTGCGTTGGTTCTGCACGGATTAAATCTACCATGGGATGTTGATCCTTCGGTAAAAGACTGCCGCATGACCACCACTGAAAAGCATATTGTGCTGGAATTGCTCAAAGAGCGCTTGCTAGATCGTAAACCTGCTGCCTATATCACAGGTATTTCTTGGTTTTGCGGATTACCATTTCAAGTTGATCAACGAGTGCTTATTCCTCGCTCACCCATCGGCGAGTTGATTGAAAATCACTTTGAACCTTGGTTAGAAGCTGAAAATGTCGAAAATATACTCGATATGTGCACTGGCAGTGCTTGTATTGGTATTGCCGTAGCAATGGCATTTCCTAATGCGGTGGTGGATTGTACGGATCTTAGTGAAGATGCTTTAGATGTCGCTGAAGGTAATGTTGCGATGCATGGGTTAGAAGGACAGGTTAATCTTGTATATTCAGACTTGTTTGAGGCGTTAGAGGGACGAAGTTACGATATTATTGTCAGTAATCCTCCGTATGTCGATGTGCCAGATATGGAAGCGTTACCAGATGAATATCACCATGAACCTCGTATGGCCCTAGAGGCTGGGGTGGATGGCCTTGATCTTGTTCGTAAAATGTTGGCGGAGCTATCTCGTCATTTAAACCCAGGCGGCATCGCTGTAATAGAAGTGGGTAATTCCTGGGAAGCGTTGGAAGAAGCGTATCCTAATGTTCCATTTACCTGGTTAGAGTTCGAACGAGGTGGCCATGGTGTATTTTTACTTACCAAAGAGCAGATTGACCATCACCAGGCGGATTTGGTGGAATAGCGCGCTCTAGGTATAATACCCGCGTTCTTACGTAGACATCTCAACAATGTATATCAACCATCCATTTCAAAGACATTTTAGTTAAGGTTAGCAATCACTATGGCAGGAAACAGCTTCGGGCAACTTTTTCGAATTACTACTTTTGGCGAAAGCCACGGCGAAGCATTAGGCTGTATCGTTGATGGCTGCCCCCCTGGACTGGAGATTTGTGAGGCAGATTTACAAGGTGATCTGGATCGTCGTAAACCTGGCACATCTAAGTTTTCTACTCAACGCAAAGAGCCTGATCAAGTGCAGATTCTGTCTGGTGTATTTGAAGGAAAAACAACCGGTACGCCCATCGGCTTGTTGATCAAAAACACCAATCAAAAGTCGAAAGATTACTCTGAAATCATGAATACCTTTCGCCCTGGTCATGCTGACTATACCTATGAGCATAAATACGGTATTCGGGATTATCGTGGCGGAGGCCGTTCATCGGCTCGAGAAACCGCAATGCGTGTTGCTGCTGGAGCGATTGCCAAAAAATACTTAAAGCAAACACAAGGCATAGACGTAAAAGGTTATGTCTCACAGATAGGTCCTATCAAACCAAAAACCATTGATTGGGATGTGATTGAAACTAATCCATTTTTTAGCCCTGATGCATCAGTAGTTCCTGAGATGGAAGCACTAATTAATAAGTTGCGTAAAGACGGCAGTTCAATTGGCGCGAAGGTGACGGTTGTTGCAACGGGAATGATCCCCGGTTTGGGCGAACCCGTTTTTGATCGTTTGGATGCAGAGCTTGCTCATGCGTTAATGAGTATTAATGCAGTAAAAGGCGTTGAAATTGGTGACGGGTTTGAATGTGTCAATCAACGTGGAGAGCAGCATCGCGATGAAATGACCCCAGAAGGTTTCTTGAGTAATCATGCGGGTGGTGTTTTGGGCGGTATTTCCTCAGGACAAGATTTGATTGCGCATATTGCCTTAAAACCAACTTCTAGCATGATGATTCCTGGTAAAAGCATTAATAAACAAGGCGAGCCAGTGGACGTGGTTACCAAAGGTCGCCATGACCCTTGTGTTGGTGTTAGAGCAACGCCGATTGCAGAAGCAATGATGGCGTTAGTTGTGATGGATCATGTGCTTCGTCACCGAGCACAAAATCATGGAGTAGAGACCAGTACACCGGTAATTGCTGCATCAGTTCCCTATTCTGAATAAGTAGAACATTTGTGCCTGACAATATAACCTCGACAGATGCCAATCCCGTTCCTTATTGGCGATTGTCAGGGTTTTATTTCTTCTACTTTAGCCTTCTTGGAACCTTGCTACCTTATTGGGGCTTATATCTGCAAGGGGAAGGGTTTTCACCCATTGAAATAGGCCAATTAATGGCTGTGTTAATGGGAACAAGAATTGTTGCTCCTAATATTTGGGGTTATTTAGCCGATAAAACAGGCAAGCGTGTTTCAATTATTCGTTGGGGCGCTGCACTGACGACGGTATTTTTCTCCGTTGTTTTTTGGAAACCGGGTTTTTGGGGCTACGTATTTTTAGTTTCATCATTCACGTTTTTCTGGAATGCAATTCTTCCTCAATTTGAAGTGGTTACCTTTAGCTATTTGCGAGACCGGGCTCACGAATACAGCCGAATTCGTTTGTGGGGTTCAGTGGGCTTTGTGCTTACGGTAGTCGGTTTTGGTTGGGTATTCGATGTCAGCCCTATTGATATGCTACCTGTGTACCTAGTCGTTATGATGGTGTTGATTTGGATTAGCAGCTTGTTTGTTACAGAACAAAGTGCAGGTATAAAACAGAAAAAAGTAGAGGCCAATTTTTGGAAACAGCTACTTAGTGGTCCTGTGATGATTTTCTTTGTTGTGTGTTTTCTAATGCAGGTATCTCACGGGCCTTATTATTCGTTTTATAGCATTTTTATGGAATCTAAGGGTTATAGCAAACTGGCAATTGGTTGGCTCTGGGCAATTGGTGTTATTGCAGAAATTTTAGTTTTTATGGTGATGCATCGCCTGATGGGGCTGTTCTCTGCTCGAGTTTTATTGGCACTAAGCCTTGGTCTTGGTGCAATGCGTTGGTACTTAACTGCAGCTTATCCTGATCAATTATGGATTGTGCTGTTAACGCAAATTTGTCACGCGGCAACCTTTGGTATATTCCATGCGGTTGCTATTGATTGGGTACAACATCGGTTTACAACAAATGCAGCGGGGCAGGCCCAAGCTTTTTACAGTGCATTAAGTTTTGGCGCAGGCGGTGCCTTTGGGTCATATGTTGCTGGAATTATGTGGGAGGATCTAGGTGGTGAGGCATCATTTTATATGGCTTCGGTTGCTTGTTTTGTTGGTGCTATATTAGCCCTGAAATTACGACCGCCTCAAATATCAACTGCTTAGAATTTATATATAATATCTTACAACTATCATAAGAAACGTAATACAGGAACATTATGTCTGATCATCTTTTTTGCTACGGAACACTGCTAGAGTCACAGATCATGCGAATGGTTACGGGTAAAGAATATACAATGCAGGATTCCATACTATCGGGCTATAGCCGGTATCTTGTTAAAGGTTCTGATTATCCCGGTGTTGTGAAAAACCCGCAGGGCGAGGCAGAGGGGAAGTTGTGCTTGGGAGTGACAGCATCAGATCTAAAAAAGCTCGATCGTTTTGAGGGCGAGTTATATCGTAGACAGCTAGTCAGAGTCAGGGCACTGAACAATCGCACGGTCAATGCTTGGTGTTATATTGTGCCTCGTCGCTCTTCTATGCGCTTGACGAAAAATGAATGGTCGTTAGAAGAGTATCGCGTGAAGATATTAAAAAGACATAACTTGTCATTAGAGCCGCAATAGATTAGTAGCCATACTGAATAAATAGCAAAAGCGTCTTATGCAGCTTCATTATTTATAACAAAGCCTTCTTTGCATATAAACTATTAACCTAAAGTATCAGCGAATAGTTATCCTTCCAGGTATTGGCCTCTAGTACACTGTAGATATTCAACGCGAAAGTTAGATCAACGTGTTTAGCGGGGTATCCAGATGGCTTTGGCCTGTACATTATCAAATGATGATCGTGACCTGACTATTAGTATGGCGAAGCGCTTTGATTGTCATCTTGTGGAAGACTTTAAAGCGACTTACATACCTGAAAAGCCAGCGTTGAATTATATTATTGATATGAGTACCACTGAGCATATGGATGTTGCTGCGTTAGGGATGTTGCTTAATATTCGTAAGGCATTGGGTGGTGATAAAGCGATATCCATCATTAATTGTCGCCCCAACATTAAAAAGATTTTGTTGATGTCCAAGTTTAACCGTAAATTTATTATCGAATGATATGACGGTTTAAACCTGCATTTGCTAAATTCTTAGCAGTATAGTTTATTATCCATGTACTTTGTGAGCTTATTCGTATTCCGAATAACTGACGAATGTCTCCCTTGCTAGAATTGATTTGCCAGAAAAAGGGTTGGTTTGTCCTGATGACTTTATCCCGTTAGCAGAAGGTGTGGGGTTGATTGATGACTTGTTCATAGCATTGTTTGAAAAAGCATGATTGTTAATAATAATTTGACGCTGTCGGTAAATCTGTCGCCCTAAGCCATTTTCTGAGGTCGTGCGCTGGTTGCATGCTTGGGATAAAGTGGAAGCAGGCTAGGTGTCGGTGGGCTATATGCTTGAAATGATTGTTACTAAACGTTAGGAACGGTTTTCAAGGGTTTTCAGAGTGTTATAATCTTGATTAATCGAAAGTAAAGTAGTTAACGGAAGATTAGGGATATTTTGAAAAAGCTAAAGCATTTATTTGAAAATAACATGGAATGGGCCAAAGACATCCATGAGAAAAACCCAAATTTCTTTTGTGATTTATCGAAGCAGCAGAACCCTGAATACCTTTGGATAGGCTGCTCCGATAGTCGTGTGCCCGCCAATCAGATCGTTAACCTGCCCCCGGGCGAAGTCTTTGTTCACCGTAATATAGCTAATGTTGTTGTTCATTCTGATCTTAATTGTCTCTCTGTAATACAATATGCGGTAGAGGTGTTAAAGGTTAAGCACATCATAGTCTGCGGACATTATGGTTGTGGTGGCGTTAAGGCTTCAATGGAAGACGAAGATCATGGATTAATCGATAACTGGCTGTGCCATATAAAAGATGTTGAGCGGTTTAATGCTAATGAGCTTGAAGGTCTTGATGAATGTGAAAAGCTGGATCGGATGTGCGAGCTAAATGTTATCGAACAGGTGTCAAATGTTAATAACACTAGTGTTGTGAGAAATGCCAGAGGTGCTGGAGCGGAATTATCTGTTCATGGCTGGATTTACAATATCAACAATGGCATTTTGAAAGACCTGGATGTTTGTATTGCTGGACGTTAATATTTAGATATGACAAGTATGCTCTAATCGACTTTGTGGTTGTTAGCTTGGTGGCTGTTAAGCAGTGCCAGCATCGCTTTGGCTGCATTGGATAGCGAATGACCCGGGTGATATAACACGCCGAGGTCGCGCTTTACGTTGAAGCCGGGAATAATCAGTTTTTTTATGTCGTTATCAACCATTGCACTTGGTAGTACGCTCCAGCCTAGCCCTATTGAGACCATCATTTTTATCGTTTCTAAATAGTTTGTTGAAATGGACACGTTGGCATTCAAATTCTGCTCTTCAAATAAGGCTTCTACGAGTTTTCTGGTGAAAGTGGTTTCGCTAGGTAGTATCGCGGTGTGAGTTGAAAGGTCCTGGAGTGTTAATCTTTTCATTTTGGTAAGAGGGTGATCTTGACCTACCACGATGGATAGAGGGTCTTCCCAAATATGAAGTGCTTTTAATGGTGATGGGTTAGATAGAGGCAGTGTCACAACACCTAGCTCTAGTTTGCCTTGCATTATAAGGTCGTATGCTTGTTCCGAGTCTATAAACTTGAGGTCCATTTCTACATTTGGGTATTGGGTTGTGAATTGCCTTAATACAATAGGTAGTCGGTGCAACCCTATATGGTGAGACGTACCCATCGATAGCGCCCCTGATACTTCTCCTGATAAGTTGCTCATGGCACGCCGTGTTTCTTCCATTTCTCTTAAGATGCTACTGGCTCTTGGAAGTAGTGCATTACCGGATTCTGTTAGCACAACATTCCTGCCAATTCGATCAAACAGTTGGCAATGAAGACTTTGTTCTAGCCCCGAGATTCGCTTACTGATTGCAGGCTGCGTAATAAATAATTTTTCTGCTGCAAGTGAAAATGATTGATGTTCAGCGATCATTACAAAGGCTTTTAACGCGGGAGTGTCCATGGGAGGTTGTACTCTAAAGGTTGACCCAAAATGTATTGCAAGTCGTATTTTGGTTGGTATTCCAAAAAGTTATCCAAACTATAATAAATATAAATTGGAGTTATGCGTTGGTCAAGGATAGTATTCCATTACACATTTTAATTACACACATAGCTTGAGGGTAAGCCCATGGCGGGTAAGACGTTATACGATAAATTATGGGAAGCGCATTTGGTTAAAGAGCGCGATGATGGTACGGCTTTAATTTATATTGACCGACACCTTATACATGAAGTGACATCACCTCAGGCTTTTGAAGGGCTTCGTATAGCGAACAGAAAGCCATGGCGTTTGGATACCAATATTGCGACTCCTGATCATAACGTGCCAACGACTGATCGAAGTGCTGGTATAGAAGACCCTGTTGCCCGTATTCAGGTGCAAGCATTAGATGATAATTGTGATGAGTTCGGTATCTTAGAATACAAAATGACCGACCCTCGGCAAGGTGTTTTGCACGTAGTTGGCCCTGAACAGGGCGCTGCATTGCCTGGTATGACGATTGTTTGTGGTGATTCCCATACCTCAACACACGGAGCTTTTGGCGCGTTAGCTCACGGTATTGGCACATCTGAAGTTGAACATGTATTAGCTACGCAATGCTTGATTCAAAAGAAGATGAAGAATATGTTGATCCGTATAAATGGCAATGTAGGTTCTGGCGTTACGGCGAAAGACATAGTATTGGCGATTATCGCAAAAATTGGTACTGCTGGCGGTACCGGTTATGCAATTGAATTTGCTGGCGAGGCGATAGAAGCGCTTTCCGTTGAAGGTCGAATGACTGTTTGTAATATGGCGATAGAAGGCGGCGCTCGTGCGGGTATGGTTGCGGTTGATGATACGACAGTAGATTACTTTAAAGGTAGAACCTTTGCACCTAAGGGTGAGCTTTGGGATCAAGCGGTTGTATCGTGGAGAGCCTTTTACTCTGATGATGATGCGGTGTTTGATGCGGTGGTTGAGCTTGAAGGGGCAGGTATCATACCTCAAGTGAGCTGGGGGACGTCTCCAGAAATGGTGGTTGCCATTGACCAGGCATTACCTGACCCTGAGTCAGAATCAGACCCTGTTAAAGCAGAAGGTATGCGAAGAGCGTATCAGTATATGGATCTAAAGCCTGGTATGACCATGGGGGATGTTGTTCCTGATCGTGTATTTATTGGTTCATGTACCAACTCTCGTATTGAAGATTTACGATCTGCTGCTGAAGTTGCAAAAGGCCGTAAGGTTGATGCAAAAGTACTTCAAGCATTGGTCGTTCCGGGCTCAGGGTTGGTTAAAAAACAGGCTGAAGATGAAGGTTTGGATCAAATCTTTATTAAAGCTGGTTTTGAATGGCGAGAGCCAGGTTGTTCTATGTGCTTGGCGATGAATGCGGATAAATTGGGTGATGGTGAGCATTGTGCGTCCACATCGAACCGTAACTTTGAAGGGCGTCAGGGGTATGGTGGGCGAACGCATTTAGTGAGCCCTGCTATGGCAGCAGCAGCAGCTGTTTCTGGGCGTTTCGTAGACGTTCGTGAATTATTGGCTAGTAACTAGGAGTTAAGCAATGGAAAAGTATGAGAAGTTCAGCGGCATTGTTGCTCCGTTAGACCGAGCCAATATCGATACAGATCAAATTATCCCTAAGCAGTTTTTAAAATCGATCAAACGAACGGGGTTTGGCCCTAACTTGTTTGATGAGTGGCGCTATCTTGATGAAGGTTTACCTGAACAAGATTGTAGTGGTCGCCCGTTAAACAAAGAATTTGTGCTTAACCAAGATCGCTATCAAGGATCGTCTGTAATGGTGGCGCGTAAGAATTTTGGTTGCGGTTCAAGTCGTGAGCATGCTCCTTGGGCGTTAACTGATTTTGGATTTAAGGCTGTTATTGCTCCAAGTTTTGCAGATATATTCTTTAATAATAGTTTTAAAAATGGGTTGTTACCCATTGTTTTATCTGAAGAAATTGTTGATGAATTATTCCAGGGTGTTTTTGGAACAGAAGGTTATTCATTAGAGGTGGATTTGGCAAATCAGGTGATTAATACGCCCGATGGTAAGTCAGTATTGTTTGATGTCGATCCGTTTAGAAAGCATTGCCTGTTAGAAGGTTTAGACGACATTGGTATTACATTAGAAGATGCTGATGCAATTAAAGCATTCGAATCGAAGCATGAAGTTGCAGCTCCGTGGGTTTTTAACGCTATCAAAGCAGAAGCGTGATCAAAATAGCTTGATTCAAATAGAACAGGAAAAAGAAATGACTAACAATGTATTGGTTTTACCAGGTGACGGGATTGGTCCTGAGATTGTAGCGCAAGCGGTTAAGGTTCTTGAGCTTGTAAATTCACAGGATAACTTGGATTTAAGTATTGATGAGGCGCTTCTAGGTGGTGCAGCTATTGATGCAACGGGAGGGCCGTTGCCTGAAGAAACGATGGCTAAGGCGAAAGCTTGTGATGCAATTTTGCTTGGTGCAGTTGGAGGCCCTAAGTGGGAGTCTCTAGATATGGCCATTCGTCCAGAGAGGGGGTTGTTGGGCATACGTTCTGAGTTGGGGCTATTCGGCAATCTGCGGCCTGCAATGTTGTACCCTCAGCTTGCTGATGCCAGCAGTTTAAAAGCGGATTTAGTGTCTGGCTTAGATATACTTATTGTGAGGGAGCTAACGGGCGGTATTTATTTTGGCCAGCCCCGTGGTATTCGCACGTTAGAAAACGGAGAGCGTCAAGGCTATAACACTTACGTATATTCCGAGTCAGAGATTATTCGTATAGGTCGTCTAGCTTTTGAATCTGCCATGAAGCGTGGTAAACGGTTATGTTCTGTTGATAAAGCAAATGTGTTGGAAGTAACAGAATTGTGGCGTGAAATCATGGAGAATCTGTCCAAAGAATATCCAGAGGTTGAGCTTAGTCATATGTATGTTGATAATGCAGCAATGCAATTAATACGTGCCCCTAAGCAATTTGATGTGATGGTTACAGGTAATATGTTTGGCGATATTTTATCTGATGCCGCCGCAATGTTAACAGGGTCAATTGGCATGTTGCCATCGGCTTCATTGGATAAGAACGGGAAGGGCATGTATGAACCTTGTCATGGTTCTGCCCCTGATATTGCTGGCCAGGGCATTGCTAACCCGTTAGCGACGATCCTTTCTGTGGCAATGATGTTACGCTACACCTTTGGCTTTGGTGAGACGGCAGATCGCATAGAAAGCGCTGTGAGTAGTGTGCTTGATAAAGGTTACCGCACGGGCGATATCTATACTGACGGGATGAAGAAAGCATCAACTAGCGAGATGGGTGAGGCAGTTTTGGCTGTGTTAGGGGCTTAAGTTGGTTTTTTGAATGGGCGCTTTTGAATTAAGAATATAATACGTATTAGGAATAGAAAAAATGAGTAAAACATATGATATCGCTGTAGTTGGGGCGACAGGCGCTGTTGGCGAAACTATGCTGGAAGTATTGGAAGAAAGAAACTTTCCCGTTGGCAATCTTTATCTGTTAGCAAGCTCACGTTCTGCTGGCAAGACTCTACAATTTAAAGGTAAGTCCTATAAGATTGAGGACCTGGCGGAGTTTGATTTTAGCAAAGCACAGATAGGGTTATTTTCAGCTGGTGGAAGCTTATCTGAAAAATTCGCACCGATCGCTGTAGAGGCCGGTTGTGTTGTTATTGATAATACCTCTCACTTTCGTTACGACGATGACATTCCGCTGGTTGTGCCTGAAGTAAACCCTGAGAAAGTAGGGGAGTACAAGGCTCGGGGTATTATTGCAAATCCAAACTGTTCGACAATACAGATGTTGGTTGCGCTAAAACCTATACTGGATTCTGTTGGAATTGATCGAATTAACGTCTCTACCTATCAGGCAGTGTCAGGGTCAGGAAAAGAAGCCATTGAAGAGCTAGCGATTCAGTCACGAAACCTTTTGAGTGGCCAGCCAATTGAAACGAATGTATACCCTAAGCAAATCGCGTTTAATGCTTTGCCTCACATTGATGTCTTCATGGAAAATGGTTATACAAAAGAAGAAATGAAGATGGTATGGGAAACTAAGAAGATCTTTGGCGATGATTCAATCGAAGTAAACCCAACGTGTGTGCGTATCCCTGTGTTTTATGGTCACTCAGAAGCGGTTCATGTTGAGACTAAAGAGAAGATCAGTGCTGATAAGGTAACGGAATTGTTAACTGCTGCCGAAGGCATTGAAGTTATCGATGAGCGTAATGATGGCGGGTATCCAACAGCAGTAACGGACGCTTCTGGGACTAACCCTACTTATGTCGGTCGGATTAGAGAGGATATATCTCACCCAAGAGGCATAAATATGTGGGTTGTTGCCGATAATGTGCGAAAAGGTGCAGCAACAAACAGTGTTCAGATCGCCGAAGTATTGATAAAAGACTATTTATAATTGATACTTAGCGCAATAAGGTCAGGTAAGTTCTAGATGTTGGTGTCAACCAGTTCAAGAAACTTTCGAATTATGCCTGACATTGCAGGATTGGAAGCTATCCTTATTAGGGGGTAGCTTCCGATCTATGAGTATTGGCAGATATATCTGCTGGTACAACAGCTTACCCAAAATAATAAATTGAATGTCCCTTAATCTAGGGGACGATGTGTCTCCCAAAGTATTGAAAGGAATTGACTAATGATTCGAAAGCTAACCGCAGCGTTGATTGGTGTCGGTGTAATGGTTCCGGGATTGGCCAACGCCCTTGGTTTGGGAGGGATAGAGCTCGATTCAGCATTAAGCGAGCCGCTAAATGCACGAATAGAATTGGTGCAAGTGCGAGAGCTTCAACCAGAAGAAATATTGGTTAATCTGGCAGCAGCAGCAGACTTTAAAAATGCAGGTGTTGAGCGTTTTCATTCATTGACTGATGTTAAGTTTGATGTTGTTGTATCCTCTGAAGGCAAATCTCATATTGTAGTAAAAACACGCAAGCCTATTCGTGAGCCGTTTCTTAACTTTTTAGTAGAAGTTAATTGGCCTGCGGGGCGTTTATTGCGTGAGTATACCTTATTGCTAGATCCGCCTGTTTTCAGTGCTACGAAAGAAGCACCGATGTTAAAAATACCGTCAGTACCGACGCCTCAGCCGGCCCCTCAGGTTGCCAAGGCGCCTGTCACTGCAGCCAAGCCTGCTCCGGTGATAAATGCACCTGAGCCTGCCGCTTCGCAAGCAGAGCCGGTGGCCGGTGGTGAGGGTCGTACCTATGGACCTACCAAAAGTAGTGATAGCTTATGGGGGATTGCTCGAAATTTGAGACCTTCACCTTCTGTAAGTATTCAACAGACAATGGTTGCCATACAGCGGTTAAACCCGAGTGCGTTTATTAACGGCAATATAAACCTTTTGAGAAAAGGGCAGGTATTACGTGGCCCTTCTGAAAATCAAGTTAGAGAGTTAAATTCAAGAGAAGCAATTGCGCAAGTAGCGCAGCAAAATCGCGAATGGAAAGACCGAGTTTCTAAAAAGAGTGGTCGTGTAGCGGAAGCTCCGCAAATAGATACATCGGGTCGGGCAGTAGAAAATGTTTCTTCTGAACCTTCAGATACGGGAGCACATTTGAAGCTTGTTTCTGCGTCTAATGCTGTTGATTCAGAAAGTGGTCAAGGTGGTGCTACTGACGAAGGTGCTGGTAGTGCGGTGTTGCGGGGTGAATTGCAGGTTGCAGAAGAGAAAGTTGATCAGTATCGGCTGGCTACTGAAGATCTAAAAGTTAGAAATTCTGACCTTAAAGAGCAGTTGGATACTAGTGACAAAGTCATTGGCTTGAAAAATGAACAAATTGTAGCTCTGCAGTCTAGGCTTGCCGAGATTGAGAAAGAAATACAAGCAGCTAAAGATAATGCAGCTACCGCTGGCGCTGTAGAGGAGGCAGGGTCTAATGAGGTTGTTGTAGAGGAGACTGTTGCAGGTACTTCGCAAGAAGCTGATGCTTTGGAAGCTGACGTTGAAGGGGCTGTCGTTGAGGAAGCAGGCGTTGCAGAAGAGGCCAATCAGGAGCCTGTTGACTTTAATTATGAAGAGGCGGTACAAGAGGAGGTTGCACAGGAGGCAGAGGCTTCAGAACAAGCCATTGTTGTTGAAGATACTGTTCAAACACCTATTGAGGCCGATGTGCCCGTTGTTAAAGAGCAGCCTAAGCAAGAAGGCTTCCTCGATACACTAATCTCCAATCCTATATATATGGCCGCGGGTGGAGGTTTGCTTCTAATTCTTATTGTTGGCGCTATGTTAGCGGGGCGTAAGAAAAAGGAAGAGGATGATGTAGCGGATTCGATTGCCGATGACTTTAGTTTGGATGGTATTGGCGGCGCAGATATTGACGATGTTTCGGATGATTTTGATGCGCTTGAGTCTGATAGTTTCCCTGAAGACAATATGGAAACAGAAGAAGCAACCGTTCCTCAAACGGCCGATGTTATCGGGGAGGCTGATATTTATATTGCCTACGGCCGCTTCCCTCAAGCGATTGAGATGCTAGAGAAGGCTGCTGAAAGCGAGCCGGATCGTCCAGATATTCGAGCTAAGCTTTTGGAAGTCGCAGTAGAAGCAGAGGATGTCGAAGTATTTAAACGGCATGATGCTGTGCTTCAAACGGTAGGCAATCATGATCATCTAGCTAAAGCCGCTGAATTACGTAGTAAATTATCTATCGGGAATGATGCTGGGGAAGAAGCGGTAATCATACCAGCTGAAGATACAGACTTTAGTACTGATTCTGGCGATGGATTCGGCTCCATGGACTTCGATATGGATTTGACGGCCGATGAAGAGCCAGAAATCGATATTCAAGAAGTTAGCATACCTGAAGCTGATGTATCTGATGCTCTGGATGCGGAAGACGATGTGTCTAGCGTAGATTCGTCACTGGATTTTGATCTCGACTTTTCCTCAGAGGAATCAGTTGAGAGTGTTGAGGGCGACGATGTTTCTCTCGATGCTGACGTAGATGAAGAATTGGATTTCTCTCTCGATGATGAAACGTTGGAACTTGATGCTAGTTTAGATCTCGATATGGATCTGGCGGAAGAAGATTTGGAGTTTGATGCTGATTTGGATGTTGATATCGAACCTATCAGTGATTTTGCAGAAGCAGAAGAAAGCTTGGATGTGGATTTAGGGGTTGGTGCTGAGCTTGATGTTGATATAACGGAAAGCGACCTTGTTGAGGGTGAGGTCATCGAAAGTGATGACGGATTGGAATTTGATCTGGATGTTGATACAGAACTTGATTTGCCTGAATCAACTCCAGAAGCTTCGGATAACGATGACTTAGAGATAGATTCTAGCGCGGCTGCCCAACTTGCTGATGAGCTAGATCTTGATGGTGACTTTGATCTTGACATAGATGGCGGCGATGATTTAAGTGTCGACAATTCCCTGGATCTAAACAGTGGGGATGATGCAACCGTTCTTATGTCCCCTGTTGTGGAGTCTGTCTCAAAAGTGGCTGAGGCTGCTAATGAGGATAAAGTAGATGAAATGGATTTTCTAACAGATGCCGATGAAATCTCCACGAAACTAGATTTGGCCCGAGCTTATATTGATATGGGTGATAGAGATGGCGCGAAAGACATTCTTGATGAGGTGATGATAGAAGGAACTAATGATCAGCAGGGTGATGCGAAAGAATTGATCGCTAAGCTGGGCTAAAGCGTCGGGTTATAAAGATGGATTAAGAGGAGGGCGAGAGCCCTCTTTTTTTGTTTATACGGGAGAGGGAATATGCGTATCGCAGTAGGTGTTGAGTATGATGGCAGTCGGTATCATGGCTGGCAACGTCAAGGCCATGATACGAACACTGTTCAGCAAAAGTTAGACGAAGCGCTCAGTAAGGTGGCTAACACCGACGTTTCAGTTATGTGTGCTGGTAGAACAGATAGTGGTGTCCATGGTGTCGGTCAGGTTGCCCATTTTGATACAGATGTGACGCGAACTGAGAAGGCGTGGGTGTTTGGTTCCAATACCAATATGCCACCGGATATTACCGTACATTGGGCCGTACCTGTACCTGATGATTTTCATGCCCGTTTTAGTGCGCTTTCAAGGCGATACCGCTACGTAATCTACAATTGTGCTGTTAAGCCTGGGCTGGCTAATAGATACGTGACTTGGGATTACCGGCCACTAGATGTCGAAAAGATGCAGCGCGCGGCCAATGACTTGATAGGTACTTTCGATTTCACCTCGTTTCGTGCGTCGGGTTGTCAAGCCAAGCATGCTACGCGTGAGATCCAAATGATTCGTTTGTTTCGAAAAGGGGCGCTCATTGTTATGGATATTCAAGCTAATGCGTTTCTGCAAAACATGGTTCGTAATGTTGCTGGAGTATTGATGGCAATTGGTGCTGGGCAGCGACCTGTGGAGTGGGCTCAGGAGGTTCTTGAGGCCCAGGATAGAACAAAAGGCGGAAATACAGCCCACCCCTATGGGTTGTATTTTATGAAAGTAGAATATCCAGGAGAGTTTGGAATCCCCTATACCACCCCTGAAATACCCTTTATGCCGTTTTCTGATGAAATATATTTACCTCAAAAACTCAATGAGCGCTGATATCGCCTGCTAATGACAGAAAAGGTGTCTGCATCACGCCTTTTTCGTGCCGAGTTGCGCTTTCTAGGGTAAACTGATCCGCCTAAAATCGAACTGAATTTGTAGGTTGTTTTGTGATTGTGCGTACAAAAATATGTGGTATTACTCGTCTGGAAGATGCGCTGGCAGCGGCAAAATTCGGAGCAGATGCAATTGGCTTGGTTTTCTATAAAAAAAGTCCGCGGTACGTTCCTCCGGCAGTAGCTGCTTCCATCATTGCTCAATTACCGCCTTTTGTAACCACGGTGGGTTTATTTGTAAACGAATCCACCGATGACATTCAGCAAATACTTGATATTGTTCCGCTAGATTTACTTCAGTTTCATGGCTCTGAAATTGAGGCCGAATGTTCCTGCTTTAACAGGCCTTACATTAAAGCCGTTGCTATGAAACCAGGGCTTAATGTGGCAGATGTTGTGAATCAATATCCTGGTGCTCAAGGTATATTGCTGGATACTTATGATGTTGTTTTGCCAGGGGGAACAGGTAAATCGTTTGATTGGAGTAAAGTCCCACAAAGCCTAAGCAAGCCTATCATTTTGGCTGGCGGGTTGACCCCAGGAAATATTAGCGAAGCAGTTGGGGTTGTTCACCCCTGGGCGGTTGATGTCAGCGGCGGGGTAGAAGAGAGTAAAGGTAAGAAAGACCATCGTTTAATACAAACATTTATAGAAGGAGTTCACCGTGTCTGAGACACAGCAGAAACAGTACCTCAATACCCCTGATGCACTCGGTAATTTTGGCCCCTACGGTGGCCGTTTTGTGTCAGAAACGCTGATGGCGGCGCTAGAAGATTTGGAAGCGCTTTATGATCGTTTGTCTAATGACCCTGAATTTATTGCCGAATTTGATCGGGATTTGGCTCATTACGTCGGGCGTCCTTCTCCGTTGTATTACGCTGAACGTTGGTCGAATAAAATAGGTGGCGCAAAGATCTATCTAAAACGAGAAGACCTTAATCATACGGGCGCTCATAAAATTAACAATACTATAGGTCAGGCATTGTTGGCCAAGCATACAGGAAAATCTCGTATTATCGCGGAAACGGGGGCAGGGCAGCATGGCGTTGCTACTGCAACGGTAGCGGCAAGACTGGGTTTAGAATGTGAAGTGTTTATGGGCGCAGAAGATATTCAGCGCCAGGCCCTTAACGTTTATCGGATGCGACTGCTGGGTGCGAAAGTTAACTCAGTTAAGTCTGGCACTAAAACGTTAAAAGATGCTATGAATGAAGCCATGAGAGATTGGGTCACTAATGTCGATGATACCTTTTATATTATTGGTACTGTTGCCGGCCCGCATCCATACCCTAAACTTGTTCGTGACTTTCAGTGTGTTATCGGTCGTGAAGCTAAGCGCCAGTGTCAAGAGCAAACCGGGAGGTTGCCTGATGCGCTAGTAGCCTGCGTCGGCGGTGGTTCTAACGCTATTGGTTTATTTCACCCATTCTTAGAGGATGAGTCGGTTAAGATATTTGGGGTTGAAGCTGCGGGCCATGGCATTGAAACTGGAGAGCACGCTGCACCATTATGTGCGGGTAAGCCTGGTGTATTACATGGCAATCGTACCTATTTGATGGAAGATGAAAATGGCCAAATTATTCCAACCCATTCTGTTTCGGCTGGTCTTGATTACCCCGGCGTTGGTCCAGAGCATTCTTGGTTAAAGGATTGTGGACGTGCTGAATATGTAGCTATCAATGATGAGGAGGCGCTTAATGCGTTTCGAGAGCTGACGCTTGTTGAAGGTATATTACCTGCGCTGGAGTCGAGTCATGCGCTTGCTTATGCAGAGAAGCTTGCCAAAACCATGGGTAAAGATCAGATCATTATTGTCAATCTGTCTGGTCGTGGTGACAAGGATATTCATACTGTTGCGAAAATTGACGGTATCTCAATAGATTAGTAGGAGTAGATGATGAGTCGATTAAAGACTTGTTTTGAAGCATTGGCCTCGCAAGGCAAAACAGCGTTAATTCCATTTGTAACGGCAGGTGATCCACATCCTGATCAGACCGTTGATATTATGCATACTTTGGTTGCGAGTGGCTCAGATGTTATTGAATTGGGCATACCATTTTCAGACCCGATGGCGGATGGTCCCGTTATTCAGCTTGCTGATGAGAGAGCGTTGGAGCACAACACGAGTTTGACAGATGCACTGGCGATGGTTAAGCGCTTTCGGGAAACTGATCAGAAAACCCCGGTGGTTCTTATGGGGTATTTAAACCCCGTTGAAGTTTATGGCTATGAACGCTTTGCGGCCGATGCTGGGAAGGTGGGTGTTGACGGCATTTTAACGGTTGATTTACCACCTGAAGCGTCAGTAGAGTTTGTTGGTCAGCTTAAGGATCAAAACATAGATTCCATCTTTTTAATCGCACCTACAACAACAGAGGAGCGTATTAAAAAGATAGTTGCCGCTGGTAGTGGGTATCTATATTACGTTTCTGTGAAGGGTGTAACTGGTTCTGGCAGCTTGGACGTTAGTGCTGTTAAAGGGAAGCTTGAAACAATTAGAAATAGTACAGATTTGCCCATTGCCGTCGGGTTTGGTATCAAAGACCCTGAATCTGCAAAAGCGGTAGGTGCAATTGCTGATGGTGTCGTTGTTGGTAGTGCGTTGGTGAATATAATTGCTAACAATCAGCACGATAAAGCTGCGTTATTGACGCAGTTAGGCGAAGTTACTCGCTCTTTAAGTGATGCCATCTAGGAAATCCTAGGAATTACCAGCTTTTGATAATAATCATAAAGGCACCCTTTCCCCGAGGGTGCTAGCTAAGAAGGGCAATATAACGTCATGAGTAATAGCTGGCTCGAAAAAATATTACCGGTTGTAGGTAGAAGCACTGCACCTAAAAAAGCCAATGTTCCTGAAGGTTTGTGGAAGCAGTGTGCTAAATGTGGTGCGTTTCTCTATCGCCCAGAACTAGAGAAAAATCTGGACGTGTGCCCCAAGTGCGATCACCACCTTCGAGTGGGTGCTCGCCGCCGTTTAGATATGTTTCTTGATGAAGAAGGCCGTGAAGAAATAGCGGCTGATTTGAAGCCTATTGATAAGCTAGGGTTCAAAGACAGCAAAAAGTATAAAGATCGTATTTCAGCAGCACAGAAAGTTACGGGTGAAAACGATGCGTTGATTGCGCAAAGTGGAACTGTTAATCAGTTGCCTGTGGTTGCTGTGGCGTTTGAATTTCGCTTTTTAGGTGGTTCCATGGGATCGGTTGTCGGGGAAAAGTTCGTACAAGCGGTTAATGTATGCCTTGAAAAAAAGATTCCTTTAGTATGTTTTTCTGCTAGTGGTGGTGCCCGCATGCAAGAAGCATTGTTTTCATTGATGCAGATGGCAAAAACCAGTGCAGCCTTAATGCGTATGCGCGAACAAGGTATTCCATACATATCAGTGATGACTGACCCGGTATATGGCGGTGTATCTGCTAGCTTAGCTATGCTGGGTGATTTAAATATAGCTGAACCGAATGCGTTAATTGGTTTCGCGGGCCCTAGAGTTATTGAGCAAACGGTTCGTCAAAAGCTACCTGAAGGGTTTCAGCGCAGTGAGTTTTTATTAGAGCATGGCGCTTTGGATATGATAGTTCATCGTGAAGAAATGAAAGACAAGGTACATAGCGTGTTAAGTAAGTTAACATATCACTTGCCCGCAGCATCGTAGGCCTTAATGTCAGCAATAGCGTCTAAGCCACTCAATGAGTGGCTTCATTACCTTGAATCATTACACCCTTCTGAAATTGAACTTGGCCTCGCCAGAGTGTCTTCTGTATACGAAGCGCTTGGGTTGTGCGAATTGCTGCCTAGCGTTGTTACTGTGGCAGGAACCAATGGCAAAGGCTCTACTGTGGCAATGATAGAGCAAATAGCTATTGTTCACGGACAATCTGTTGGTGCCTATACATCGCCTCATTTATTTCAATACAATGAACGAGTTCGTTTGAACGGTATTGTTGTGTCTGATGAATTGTTAGTGAGCGCGTTTGAACGGATTGAAAAGGCAAGAGGTAGCGTTAGTCTTACGTATTTTGAATTTGGCACGTTAGCGGCGCTGTTGATTTTTGCTGATGTTGGTTTGGACCTTGTGGTCTTGGAGGTTGGTCTTGGAGGGCGGTTAGATGCCGTTAATATAGTTGATTCTGATGTTGCTATCGTGACTTCGGTGGATATTGATCACATAGATTGGTTAGGGAATGATCGAGACGTTATAGGGTTTGAAAAGGCTGGGGTAGCGAGAGCAGAAAGGCCGATTCTTTGTGGTGACCCAAATACACCTTCCTCTGTTGTAGAGTATATCGATAAAATTGGATCCATAGGTTATTTCAACGGTAAAGAATTTGGCGTTGATGATTTTGATGGGTATTATTATAAAAATAAGGTGGGTGAGGAGGTTCGCGTAGAGCAAACGCGTTCGCCTGCGCTTCATCGGAACAATTTGTCCTGTGCTATACAGGCAGGTGCTTTGGTTATAGCAGGGTTTAACCCTCAAAAAGCGGAGAAGGTGGCTGCAAATACTGCGGTGCAGGGTAGGCAGCAATGGATTCCTGCGCAGCTATGCAGTGGTAGGCGTATTGTTGTAGATGTAGGCCATAACCCACATGCTGCCAGGTCTTTGCGGGACTTGCTTGATGCGCAGGTGCAACGAGGGGAAGTATATTGTCTCATGGCGATGATGGGGGACAAGGATATTGACGGGGTTATTGATGTATTGTCGCCAAAAGTGAATCATTGGATAGTGTCTGGTTTGCCTGGTGTTGGTCGTGCTGCATCCGTTTCCATGATCAAGCGAAAGTTTGCGGAGAAAAATGTGGTCTTAGAGGGGGCCTTTGAGCAACCTAGTGACGCGTTAGCCTATTTTGTAGAGCGTTCTTCAGTGAAAAACACTGACCTGTTGGTGGTTTTTGGCTCCTTTTATACCGCTGCAGCAGCTTTAGATTACTTCAACCTAGCTCTTTGATACAATCCATGGGATTTTACGACGTTTTTTTACGATTTAGTAGGGGTTTAACACTGTGGAAAATGGTTTAAAGCAGCGATTGGTCGGGGCGTTGGTATTATTGATGCTGGCTATTATCTTTTTACCGTTAATACTGGATGGGCGTGATGAAGATCATGATGAAGTTGTTTATCGTGCCCCTGAAGAACCTGTGATTCAAATAACCCATAAAGGAAGCAATCAGGTTGAGGAGCGTATCCAAAAGGCGAAGACTCAATTTGTCATTGATCGAACCCCTAAGCCTGAAGATGAAGCAGAGCCTGCTAAAGTAGTGGAAAAAATAGCCAAAAAAACAGCACAGCAAATAAAACAAAAAGCAGTCAGTGCAGCTCAGCAGTCTAATATCGATCAAACTCGCGTGCAGTTTGTTAAGGAGCTTGCTGAGGCAGCAAAGGTTAAACAAACACCCGTTCAAAGTAAAATGGCATTGGCCGATGCATGGACTGTCCAGGTTGCTGCATTTTCTAAGCTTGATAATGCTAAACTGTTGCAATCGAAGCTGATTTCGAAGTCGTATATGGCTTATATAGTCTCTAATGGAGATAAAGCTAACGTGTTGCACCGTGTCTTTGTTGGACCGGAATTGCGTAAGAATAGAGCGAGAATTATTCAGCAAGCTTTAAAGAAAGAGTTTAAATTGGCAGGTATGATTAAGTCCTACAATCCCTAGCGAGAGTGAAATAAAGCGTAGGTTTTTTAGGCGCCCTTTGTTAGACTGCGCATCTTCTTAAGACAGGCCTTCGCGTTTCCTTATGACACTGATTGATTACATAATTTTAGGCATAATAGCAGTTTCGTCACTGTTAAGCTTAAGGAAAGGATTTTCTAAAGAAGCGCTTTCTCTTGCCACATGGATTTCTGCTTATGTCATAGCTAAATTGTTTAGCTTGCCTTTGGCGACGTTGTTAACAGACTTTGTTGATCCGCCCTCTGCAAGACAGCCTCTTGCATTTGCAGCTCTCTTTATACTGACGCTTATCATTGGCGCTTTAATTAAAATGCTTTTTAAAGAGCTTGTTAGTGCAACAGGCCTTTCCACAATAGACCGTATTCTAGGTATGGTGTTTGGTGCCGCTCGTGGTCTTGTTCTTGTGGTTTTTTGTATTTCTATGCTTTCCCGCCTTACTGAGGTTTCTAGCGACCCTTGGTGGAGCGAATCAACGGTTATTCCCCATCTGTTACTTGTAGAGGAATGGACCAATGATATGGGGAGCCTTGCGTGGCAAAAAGTAATGGCATTGAGTGGTAGCTGACCTAAGCTGTTAATATAGGCATAGGTATTAGGTAGCAATAACTTATTTGAACGTATTTAGCTTCATTTAACGAGGAGATCGGGTAGATCTATGTGCGGAATTGTCGGTATTGTTGGGAACTCCAACGTAAACCAAACGTTGTATGACGCGCTTACGGTTCTTCAGCATCGGGGTCAAGATGCGGCGGGAATAGTAACTTGCGATAATAGTAAGCTATATCTGCGTAAGAATAACGGTATGGTCAGAGATGTATTTCGATCCAGCCATATGCAGCGTTTGGTCGGGAATATGGGAATTGGTCATGTCCGATATCCTACTGCAGGTAGCTCGTCATCCGCAGAAGCTCAGCCGTTTTACGTGAACTCTCCTTACGGGATCACGTTAGCCCATAATGGTAATCTGACGAATGCCCATGAAATAGGTGAAGACCTATTTAAGTCAGACCTTCGGCATATTAATACCAATTCAGACTCAGAGGTATTACTGAATATCTTCGCCCATGAGCTACAGGTGTTAGGTAAGTTAAAGCCTTCAGAGGAAGATATCTTTACGGCAGTGTCTGCCGTTCATCACCGTTGCCGTGGTGCTTATGGTGTTGTTGCTATGATTACAGGTTATGGCATTGTAGGTTTTCGAGACCCTCATGGTATTCGTCCAGTGTGTTTTGGCGAGCGTCAAACAGAAAAGGGCACCGAATACATGATTGCATCGGAAAGTGTTGCGCTGCAGGCCATGGGCTTTCAGCTGGTGCGTGACATAGAGCCTGGCGAAGCGGTTTACATTAGCCAAGATGGTCAATTATTTACTCGGCAGTGTGCAGCGACTCCTAAATATTTCCCTTGTATATTTGAGCATGTTTATTTAGCTAGACCTGATTCTATAATGGATGGGATCTCTGTATATAAAGCACGCTTAAGAATGGGTGATAAGCTTGCTGATAAAATTAAACGAGTGTGGCCAGATCATGATATTGATGTTGTTATGCCTATTCCCGATACGAGTCGCACAAGTGCATTGCAACTAGCGAATACGTTAGGTGTTAAGTTTCGAGAAGGCTTTATTAAAAATCGATATATTGGTCGTACCTTTATTATGCCTGGACAAAGTGAGCGTAAGAAGTCTGTGCGTCAAAAACTCAATGCTATTGAGTTGGAATTCCAAGGTAAAAATGTATTGTTGGTAGATGATTCGATTGTTCGAGGCACTACGTGTAGCCAGATCATCCAAATGGCTAGGGATGCTGGCGCTAATAAAGTGTATTTTGCATCAGCTGCCCCCCCTGTTCGTTACCCTAACGTGTATGGTATAGATATGCCCTCTGCAGAAGAATTAATTGCACACGACAGTACCGTTGAAGAGATACAGGAAAAAATTGGAGCAGATTGGTTGGTTTACCAAGATCTTCAAGATCTAATTGATACGGCGACAGAAGGTAATCCTAATGTTGAGGCGTTTGATTGTTCAGTATTTAACGGGGAATATGTTACGGGTGATATTGATGACGACTATCTCAATGAATTAGAGCGGCGTCGCAATGATTTGGTCAAGAGTGGGAAAATGGGGAATGTCGATGAGGAAGCTATCGACCTGCATAACCCACAGTAAATGTCCCACAGTAAATATTTTGCTTAATAGGTTGATATGGCTAATACGATAAAAGATGTTGGTGGCGAGAGCGCTCAAACGGAAGGTTACGGGTTTGATACCGTTGCTATTCGTACAGGTCAGTTGCCAACGGATGAGGGCTCTCATGGGGAGCCTATTTTTACTACATCCAGCTTTGTTTTCAAAGATGCCGCACAAGCAGCCGCTCGGTTTTCTGGTGATGAACCAGGCAATATATACTCTCGCTTTTCTAACCCTACCGTTAATGCTTTTGAAGAGCGCTTGGCAGCAATGGAGGGTGGCGAAAAAGCCGTAGCGACTGCGTCCGGCATGGCGGCAATTTTGAGCACTATGATGGCGTTCCTTGAGGCTGGTGATGAAGTTGTCTCCTCCCGTAGTATCTTCGGAACAACGAATGTGTTGTTTGAAAAATATCTGAAGAAGTTTGGAGTAAAGACGACTTTTGTTGGCCTGTCTGACCTTGATCAGTGGGAATCTGCTATTACGGACAAGACAAAACTATTGTTTTTGGAGACACCATCGAACCCTTTGTGTGAAATTGCTGATATTAGAGCGTTGTCGACGTTGGCAAAAGCTCGAGGTGTTTTGCTGGTAGTTGATAATTGCTTTTGTACACCAGCATTACAAAAGCCATTAGCATTAGGTGCGGACATCATCGTTCACTCCGCAACTAAATATCTTGACGGTCAAGGGCGCTGTATTGGTGGAGCTGTTGTCGGTAGTAATGAATTGATGGCTGAAGTTTACGGGTTCTTGCGCAGCGCTGGCCCAACATTAAGTCCTTTTAATGCGTGGGTTTTTCTTAAAGGGCTTGAAACTTTAAGCCTTCGAATGAAAGCACATAGTGCTAGTGCGTTACGCCTAGCGGATTGGTTAGAGGGTCAGCCTGGCGTTAAGCACGTATTTTACGCAGGGTTGCCGACGCATCCTCAACACCTGCTTGCGAGAGAGCAACAAGAAGCGTTCGGTGGAATTGTGTCTTTTGAGTTAGAAGGCGGAAGAAAGGCTGCGTGGGCTTTAATTGATGCAACGGAATTTTTTTCTATCACTGCCAATCTAGGTGATGCAAAAACTACAATCACACACCCTGCAACCACGACACATGGCCGTTTAAGTGATGACGCTAAAGCCAGTGCAGGGATTACGGAAGGATTGATTCGTGTTGCTGTAGGCTTAGAAGATGTTAATGATATCAAGGCAGATCTGGCGAAAGGGCTAAGGGCGCTTTCCAACTAGCTTAGAATATTCAGTCGAAATGAGAGCCTCAGCCATTGTTTAGTGCCTGAGGTTTTTTTTGGAATGGACTATCTTGGTGGCAAGTATCACCCAGCAATAAAAAAACTCGAATAGCAGGAACTCTTTAGCCATACTGGATATCTTAAATACGTAAAAGTAGCAGGATTTAGGGGTGTGATGTGTCGAGTCAGTTGATTCAGAAGGTTGTTCAGAGTGTTGGTGGTGTGCTTCTTGGGAAGGACAGGCAAATTAAGCTCTGTATTGCTTGCTTAATTGCTAAAGGTCACTTGTTGTTAGAAGACCTTCCTGGGATGGGGAAAACAACACTTTCCCATGCATTGGCTGAGGCTCTTGGTATGAGCTATCAACGGATTCAGTTTACAAGTGATATGCTGCCATCCGATATTCTCGGTGTCAGTGTATTTAATGTTAATACTACTGAATTTGAATTTCGAAAAGGGCCTATTTTCACACAATTGGTGTTGGCTGATGAGATCAATCGAGCGACCCCCAAAGCACAGAGTGCATTGCTTGAGGCGATGGAAGAGAGACAGGTGACCCTTGATGGGCATTCTTATACATTGCCTTTACCGTTTTTTGTTATAGCCACACAAAACCCTAGTGACCAAATGGGAACGTTTCCCTTGCCCGAATCACAAATGGACCGCTTTTTAATGCGTATTCATCTAGGATATCCTGATCCCTTAATAGAAAGAGAACTTATTACTGGGGTGGATAGAAGACGATTGATAAAGGATATGCAGCCGGCGATCAATGCTGAGCAACTTTTTGAGTTGCAAGAGCAGGCTACCAAGGTCCATCTGTCAAATGCAGTGATAGATTACATTCAACGCTTAATTGCATTTTCTAGGCAGCCATCACTCAATCAAGTGGGGGTATCACCGAGAGGGACTTTGGCGCTTGTTGCTGCAGCTAAAGCTTACGCTTTAGTCGAGGGGCGGGGGCATGTTGTACCTGAAGATGTGCAGGCCGTGCTTGCCCCTGTTGTGGAGCATAGGATGCAAGGCAGTCAGGACATTACAGGGCATGCAGGGATGAGTGTTGTTCAGCAAATGTTGTCCGACGTGGATGTTATTGATCGTTCGCTGCTGTAGCGATGATTTGCTATAGACTTATTCGTATGGCAGGTGAATTGTGTGACAAAACTTTTCTATCAAATCCGACAAAATATAAATGCTCGCTGGCTGCGCTGGATTCAGCGTCGAGTGCCTAAGGCACTACGCGTTGAATTGGATCAGCGCAAAGTGTTTATTTTCCCAACGCGTTATGGTTTTTTCTTTTTGTTTACTGCTTTTTTGTTGTTTATGGGAGGGATTAATTATGAAAATAGCCTAATACTTAATCTTAGTTTTTTTCTGGTAAGTTTGTTTCTGGTTGCTATTTTGCAAACCTTTAAAAATCTATCGGGTTTGGTGTTGGTGGCAGGGGAAACTAAGCCTGCGTTTAAAGGTCGGGACGCATTGTTTGAGATTTTGTTCGAAAGAGAATCGTTTCGACAATACGAATCTTTGCAAGTAACGTGGGAAGGCCAAACTTCTGAACTGATCAATGTTATTGAGAGAACCAAGCAACCTGTTGAAATGTATCTGCGCGCTGATAGGAGGGGGAGGTATAGTCCGGGGCGCTTTAAAGTCCAAAGCACTTTTCCCTTGGGGTTGTTGCGGACTTGGTCTTGGGTGCAATTAGATATTTCGGCAATTGTTTACCCCATGCCTGTGCGTTGTGAATATGTAGGAACCGAAGGTGATGGCAATAAAGAAGGTAATATAAAAATTCCTGCGGGGCAGGATGAATTTGAGCATTTGCGGCATTACCAGATTGGAGATTCACTTAAAAATATCGCATGGAAAAAATATGCAAATAGCCAAAAGCTATTGTCGAAGGTTTTTCATGGGGTTGCCGGAGACACCTATTGGTTGCGATGGGATGGCGTGCCATCAACAGACGTAGAAATGAAGTTGTCAATGTTGTGCTACTGGGTTATTACTTACAGCCAAGAAAATCGTGTTTTTGGATTGTCACTCCCTTCAGGAGATATAGTCCCCTCGGCAGGGCGGGAGCATGAAGTCAATTGTTTGCGGGTATTGGCTTTATATGGAATAGGTGGTGCTGCACAGTGAAGAACAAAGCGGTGTACCCCATGCCTAGGTCGAGCCTTTTGTTGTTATTAGCAACGGTAGGGTTTGCTATAGCACCTCACATATTGCGATTGCCACTATGGCTGCCTGTTGTTGCGGTTGCATGTGTTGGGTGGCGTATCCAGGTGTATAGAGAACGCTGGGTATTTCCAAGTCGTATCGTACGATTTTCTATCGTTGTCGCTAGTATGGTGGCAATATTTTTGTATTATGGAACCGTTATAGGTCCAGATGCTGGCGTAGCATTGTTGATTTTAGCGTATTTGTTTAAATTGCTAGAAATGTACAAGGAACGAGATGCATTTCTAATCGCCATTTTGAGCTATTTTGTTATCGCGACAAACTATTTGTTTTCCACTGCTCTGTTGTCTACTTTATATACCATGATTGTTGTGTTGTTTGTTACGGCATCCCTTGTCGGTCTAAATCAATCACCCCGAGAGGTAAAACCAAAACGTACGCTGGGCATCGCGGCCAAATTATTTGTGCAGGCCATTCCTATTATGATTGTACTGTTTGTTTTTGTGCCGAGAGTTAGCCCTATGTGGGCATTAAATATTGATAATGGTCATGCAAAAACAGGTTTGAGCGATTCGGTTTCGCCCGGTGACATTTCAAATCTGTCAAAGTCCCCAGCTTTGGCTTTTACTGTTGAATTTTTCGGAGATAAGCCGGCTCAAAAAGACCTGTATTGGCGGGGTGTAACTTATGTTGATTTTGATGGCAGAACGTGGCGTAGGGGCTCGTTTGAAGGATACAGTAACGCCAAACAGTTAGTAAAGAGTGAGCTTGTTGTTCAATCGGATACATTTAAGTACCGAGTTATTATGGAGCCGAACTACCGACATTGGTTGTTCGCGCTCCCTTACTCGATAGTCAATGAAAGTAATGTTAAGCAAACAAAATCGCTGGTGTTAACAAGAAAAGAATCAGTGTCATCGTTGGTGTCTTATGAAGTTGTTAGCCACCCCAAATACTCCTATCAGGGTGGCGGATTGAATGCTGTGGAGCGAGAGAGGAATACGCAGTTACCGTCAACAGATATTCGAGCAAAGCGAAAAGCTAAAGAAATGTTCGGGGCTGCCAAAGGAGATCCACATACATATGCAGAATCAATATTGCGTTGGTTTAATAAAGACAATTTTGTTTACACCTTAAAGCCGCCTCTATTGAGGATTAATGTAATAGATGGTTTTTTATTCTCCTCTCAGCAGGGCTTTTGTGCGCACTATGCGGGGGCGTTTGTGTTTATGATGCGGGCTGTGGGTATACCTGCACGAATGGTCGGAGGGTATCAAGGGGGAGAATACCATGAGGCTGGGCATTTGATGGTAAGACAGTATCACGCTCATGCCTGGGCCGAAGTGTGGTTTCAAGGCCGTGGCTGGGTACGGGTTGACCCTACTGCAGCAGTTGCGCCAGAAAGGGTTTTGTCTGGGCCGGACGGAGCGGTGACTGATGATAGCTTTTCTTCGGATTCACCGTTATCGCCTTTGTTATTTCGAAATAGCCCTTTTTTTCGTGGCTTACGAGCCAAGATGGAGCATGTTGATTTTCTCTGGTCTCGTTGGGTGGTTGGTTATAACAATTCCACACAAACGCAGTTTCTCTCCCGTTGGATGGATAATGTTACTCCGCAAAAAATTGTGATGGTGATGTTTGTATTTTTGGGTGGGGTAATGCTAGTTTTGGCGGTTTATATTTTGCTGGAAAGACGTAGGAAAAAGCTCGATCCAGTAGATGTCGCGTATCTTCGGTTTGGCGACAAGCTTGCTAACAAAGGGGTTGAACGTAAATCAGGGGAAGGCGTGTGGTCATATTGTGAGCGAGCATCACTTGCTCTTCCCAATAGTGCCGAGGATATTCATGATATTACGCAGCTGTATGATGATATTCGGTACGGGAGAATGGCAAATGAAAATATTGGGAATAGACAGGATGTTGGTGGTACACTGTCGCAACGTCAAAAAAAGCGCAAAGCACAGTTCAAACAAAAAGTGCGGAGTCTACGGCTAAAGCTTTGAATTATAATAATAAAAGGGTTCGAAATGAGTCGTCTTCAACGGCCGTTGTTCATTTCTATCATCATAGCGATAGCGTTGTATGTTGGTGCGCTTTTCTTCGGTGATTTTGAAGCAACTAAACAGGCCTTAGCCAATATTCCTCTAATTGGCTGGTGTGCCATTATAGGCCTATCTTTAATCAATTATCTATTACGTTACTATCGCTGGGATTGGTATATTCGAGAATTGTCTGGCGTTAAAATCCCTTTTAAACGACATTTTAGCTACTATCTGGCAGGATTTGCGCTTTCTACGACACCTGGAAAGGCGGGGGAAACCATTCGGTCTTTGTATTTGAAACGCCATGATGTCAGTTATAACCAAAGCATCAGTAGTTTTTTTGTTGAGCGCTTTTTGGATTTGTTAACGATCGTTTTACTCTCAGTATTAGTTGCATTTCAATTTGAAGACTATGCGGTTTTTGTTTTGATTACCGCAGTTTCGATTTTTGCAGCGTTGCCTCTGTTGCATAGCGCTTGGCTGATGGCTTTATTAAGTGTCGTTGGCGATAAGTATCAAAAAATATCCACACCTATTACTCACCTTATCGCGTTACTTCGATCCTCATCGGTATTGTTGAAAAACAAGGTGTTATACGGAGGCTTTATCATTGGTATCATTGCTTGGACTGCCGAGGGTTTTGGGTTTTGGTTGGTTCTTGAATATTTGGGTCAAAATGTAGATGTCGCCCTTGCTATTAGTATTTATGGTATCGCTGTATTGATTGGGGCACTGTCCTTTTTGCCGGGCGGGTTGGGAAGTACTGAGGCGGTCATGGGGGGGTTGTTGATAGCGTCGGGTGTAGATAGCTCAGTAGCCATTGCTGCAACATTGGTGTGTCGTATTGCAACCCTATGGTTTGCGGTATTTATAGGATTAGGCGTCAGTGGCTGGTTAGCGAGTATTGGGCTAGCACCTGAGTTTGCAAAGAAGAGTTAGGTTATTAGATTATGTCACTAGAAGTTAGGTCGCCGGAAACAATGTCGAGAAATATCGAAGAACAAAAACCACTTATTGTTGATTTAGATGGAACCCTAATCCGTTCAGATCTGCTTATTGAATCTTTTTTATTGCTGATTAAGCAAAATCCACTGTTAATGTTTATGGTTGGTTATTGGCTCATAAAAGGTGGGAAGGCTTTTATGAAGAGGGAAATCGCACGACGGGTGGATTTGCCTGTTAATCTACTTCCTTATAATAAAGAACTTGTTACTTATTTAACCTTACAGAAAAAAATTGGTCGAACTATTGTGCTGGCTACGGCATCTGATCGGAAGTTTGCTAATGATGTAGCTAATTATTTAGGCCTGTTCGATAACGTTTACGCATCTGAAGGTGGCGTGAACCTTTCCGGCTCGCGTAAGCGCGAAGCATTAAGTAGGGATTTTGGAGTCAATGGGTATGTCTATGCTGGTAATGCTTCTGTTGATTTGAAAGTATGGGAGGAGTCAGCTGCAGCGATTGTGGTTGGGAGTGAATCTCTTGCTCGTCGCTCTAAAAACCTTTGTGAACTTGAATATCATTTTGAGAGCTCACAGGGTGGTTTGAAAGTATGGTTGAAGGCCCTGAGAGTTCATCAGTGGGTCAAGAACGCCCTTATATTTATACCTTTGTTAGCTGCGCACAGGCTTGCTGATGTGGATGCGCTTATTGCATGCTTGATGGCATTTATAGCTTTTTCCTTGTGTGCTTCTAGTGTTTATTTGCTTAACGATTTGTTGGACCTTCCGGATGATCGTCGCCATAAAACCAAAAAGAACCGACCTTTTGCGGCAGGTACACTAGATTTGTTGCATGGCTTGTTGGCAGCTCCACTTTTGTTGGCCGGGGCATTCTTTATTACGCTTTTTTTGCCGATCGAATATTTTGCTGTGCTGCTTGGTTATTATATTCTTACCTTTGCCTATAGTTTTTATCTTAAGCGCGTTGTGTTAGTGGATGTAGTGACTCTTGCAAGCCTATATACGGTTCGAATTGTTGCAGGTGCAGCGGCCATATCTGTTGCGTTGTCGTTCTGGCTGCTGGCCTTTTCAGTGTTTTTGTTCTTGAGTTTGGCGATATTAAAACGCTATACAGAGTTACTTTCGCTGAAAGGGCGAAGCTCGAAAAAGACACTTGGTCGTGGTTATCAAATAGAAGATTTGGAGTTGTTGTCTTCTTTAGGTGGCTCTAGCGGTTATATTTCTGTATTGGTATTAGCGTTGTATATCAATAGTGCTGAGATTTTGAAATTGTATGCAAACCCAATGGTGATGTGGCCAATATGTTTAGTGATGCTTTATTGGGTAAGTCGATTATGGATTTTTGCACATAGAGGGCAAATGGATGATGACCCCATTGTTTTTGCACTTAAGGATAAAGTGAGTGTTGTGTGCGGTGCGATCATTGGTGCATTTATGGTGGCAGCGACCTTTTAACCGTTTTGTAAAGGAGAGTGGCGATGGCAAAACAATATGTTTCGTGGGGACGTTACCCCTATAAGCAACAGAAGGGGTTTGATTTTTCATGGCGAGACCAAGCGTTACCTGAAAATACCAACTTCCTGCCTCAGGGTAACGCCAGAAGTTACGGTGACAGTTGTATGAATCAAAATGGAGTGGTGGTTTCGTCACGTAAGCTCAATCGTTTTATTCATTATGATCAAAAAGAGGGGCTCATACGTTGCGAGGCGGGTGTAACTCTTAGTCAGATACTTGATTTGGTTGAACCACATGGCTGGTTTTTGCATGTGACTCCAGGCACTAAATTTGTTACCGTTGGTGGTGCGCTTGCAAATGATGTGCATGGGAAAAATCATCATGTTGCTGGTACCTTTGGGTGTTACGTTACACAATTTGAGATCATGCGGTCTGACGGTACCCGAATGATATGTTCACCTTCGGAAAATTCAGATTATTTTGCTGCGACTGTTGGTGGTTTGGGTTTAACTGGCTTTATCGTGTGGGTCGAGTTGAACCTTAAAAAAGTTGAAAACTCTGCGGTGAATGTCGAGAACATTAAATATAACTCGTTGAGTGAATTTTTCACCTTATCTGAAGATTCTGAAGAGGATTATGAATATACAGTCGCGTGGGTAGATTGCTTAGCGAAGGGTGAACAGGCAGGGCGCGGTCATTTTTCTCGCGCTAATCATGCTAAAAATCAGGTAAAACCAAGTCGTCCCAAAATGACATTATCGGTGCCGATTGATCCGCCGCTTTCGATGATAAATTCGTTGACGTTAAAGGCATTTAATAGCTTGTACTATAACCGTCAGAGAGACGAGAGAGCATACAGCACAGTTCATTATGACCCTTTCTTTTATCCGCTTGATGGCATTAAGAACTGGAATAGAGTATACGGTCCAAAAGGGTTTTTGCAGTTTCAATGCGTGGTTTCTCCTGAAAATAGTGAGGCAGCTATTCGTGAAATATTGGAAAGAATCTCAATGGCCAACAAGGGGTCTTTTTTAGCAGTGTTAAAAGTGTTTGGGGACGTGCCTTCTCCTGGTTTGCTTTCCTTCCCTCGGCCAGGGGCAACGCTAGCTTTGGATTTCCCTTACCAGGGTAGTAAAACATTAGAGCTGCTTGATCAGTTAGATAATGTAGTTTGTCAGGCTAATGGCGCTATATATCCCGCAAAAGACGCTCACATGAGCGGTTCTCACTTCAAACAATATTATCCAAAATTTGAGGATTTTAAGCAATTTATTGATCCTGCTATATCTTCAAGTTTTTGGTCTCGAGTTATGGAGGAAAAAGAATGAAAAATTGGTTAATTTTAGGAGCTACTTCCGCAATAGCTGATGAGGTGATGCGGCTTTGGGCGGGGAGAGGCTATAAGTTGTTTCTTGTCGCGAGAAATCAAGACAAAATGGATATGATTAAAGCAGATCTAAGTGTTCGTGGGGCATCTCAAGTTGAAACCTATGTTCTGGATGCGAATGAAACAACGAAGCATATTTCATTGCTGGATGAAGCTGATAAACGATTAGGTCATATCGATGGTGTTTTTATCGCTCATGGTACGTTACCTGATCAGAAGGCATGTGAGAAGAGTTATGACGTTGCGTATCAAGAAATACATACGAATGCACTGAGCGTTATTTCGTTATTAACTGAGGTGGCTAATCGATTCGAGGCTAGAGGGCATGGTGATATCGCAGTGATTTCATCAGTCGCAGGGGATAGAGGTAGGCAGTCAAACTATGTCTATGGTGCAGCAAAAGCGTTGTTAAGCACTTATCTTCAAGGGTTGCGAAATAGACTGACAAAATCTAATGTCCACGTGCTAACGATCAAGCCAGGGTTTGTAGACTCTCCAATGACGGCCGAATTTGATAAAGGTGCGTTATGGGCTAGCACGGAGCAGGTTGCTACGGGGATTGTGAGTGCTGTTGATAAGCAGCGCAATGAGGCTTACTTACCTGGTTTCTGGTGGGCGATTATGTTTATCATAAAACATGTGCCTGAGTTTGTTTTTAAGAAATTAAGTATGTGACCTTCTTTAGCTGTATTGAAAAGACAAATAAAAAAGGCTCTAGTGATAATTACTAGGGCCTTTTTTATTTGTTGTGACGAATCACATCAATGCGAATTAAAATTCTGAGCTACAGGAATGTTAGCGCCATCTGCTACGTCAGTATAAGCATTAATAGGATCAGAGTTTAAGTGCTTGTAGATTTCAGCTGGCGATGGGTAAACGTTTGTGCTCTGGCTAAGACAGTTTGGGAGGTTGCGAGTGAACGCCTATATACAGACGATGAATACTGAGTATACGCCCCCATAAGCTAAGCTTATTATTAACTTTTGGAAGGAAATGGCGTAGAATACAGGCGCGCAAATACGAGTGTGGCCTACACTTTATTCCTTGCGACAGTTAGTTGACTGTAAGCAAAGCCGTATCGTTGCAACCAAACACCAGCGGATGAGGGCCAAATAGTGCTAGAAGTGCTATCGTACACAATTAGCTGAACGTGCAGAACTAAATATTCCACGCCTGCAAACCAAACAGCTGACCTTATGTAGTTGGTTAAAGACCTAAAAACTGGTGAAGAAAAAATCCTAAGCAATCTGTTGGAAAACCACGAACCTCTGGGCGTTGGAGATGCCGCTTATGTAAATGCGTTTTTTGACAACCATTATTAAAACTGTGAATGAGAGATTTGTATGAGTTTGTATTCAGAATACCTAGAAGAAATTGCGGTTCGTAAAAAGGACCTAGGGTTGAGCCCACTGCCTATTGATGGCGCCGAGTTGTTAGCGGAGATCATTGCTCAGATTAAAGATACTGAAAATGAGTACCGCAAAGACTCCTTAAACTTCTTCATTTACAATACCTTACCCGGTACAACCAGTGCGGCAGGTGTTAAAGCGCAGTTTTTGAAAGAGATCATCCTAGGTGAGTATGTTGTAGAAGAAATTACATCTGAATTTGCATTTGAATTGCTATCGCACATGAAAGGTGGTCCGTCTGTTAAAGCGCTTCTAGATTTAGCCTTGTCTGATGACGTATCAATATCAACAGCTGCAGCAGAGGTACTGAAAACACAGGTATTTTTATACGAAGCTGATACAGATCGTTTAGTAACCGCATTTAAGGCGGATAATGCGATCGCTAAAGATATTCTAGAGAGCTACGCTCGTGCCGATTTCTTTACCAAGCTTCCGGAAATCGATGAGAAGATAGACGTAGTTACTTATATTGCCGCTGAAGGTGATATTTCTACTGATTTACTTTCTCCTGGTAACCAGGCGCACTCTCGTTCAGACCGTGAACTTCACGGCCAGTGCATGATTACTCCTGACGCTCAGCAGGAAATCCAAGACCTTCAAAAGCAAAACCCAAACGCAAAAGTAATGTTGATCGCTGAAAAAGGTACTATGGGCGTAGGCTCATCTCGTATGTCTGGCGTTAATAACGTGGCGCTTTGGGCAGGCAAGCAAGCAAGTCCTTATATTCCATTCGTAAACTTCGCGCCAGTTGTGGCGGGAACGAACGATATATCTCCAATCTTCTTGACCACTGTCGGTGTGACGGGCGGCATCGGGCTTGACCTGAAAAACTGGGTGAAAAAGCTAGATGCAGACGGTAAAACTGTTCTTGATGCAAATGGCGACCCAGTGCTAGAGCAAGCCTATTCCGTTGCAACCGGCACAGTGCTTACCATTAATACTAAAGAGAAAAAACTGTATAACGGCGACAAAGAACTTGTAGATGTGTCTGCAGCGTTCACACCTCAAAAAGTCGAATTTATGAAAGCTGGCGGCTCATACGCTATTGTCTTCGGTAAAAAGCTTCAGACCCTTGCTGCAGAAGCGCTTGGCGTAGAAGCTCCGTTGGTATTTGCACCTTCACTAGAAATTTCTAATGAAAGCCAAGGCCTGACTGCCGTTGAAAAAATCTTCAACATGAACGCGTTAGGTGTTGCATCAAAAACGGCACTGCATGCAGGCTCTGATGTCCGCGTTAAAGTGAATATCGTTGGCTCGCAAGATACAACAGGCTTGATGACCTCTCAAGAGCTTGAGTCGATGGCTGCAACGGTTATCTCTCCAAGTGTTGATGGTGCTTACCAATCAGGTTGTCACACGGCATCCGTTTGGGATAGTAAAGCGCAAACTAATATTCCTAAACTAATGTCGTTTATGAATAAGTTTGGCTTAATCACCGCTCGCGACCCAAAAGACGTCTATCTTCCAATGACCGACGTGATACACAAGGTATTGAATGACATCACAATTGATGACTCTGCAATCATCATTGGTGGTGATTCGCATACTCGTATGTCTAAAGGTGTCGCGTTCGGTGCAGACTCAGGTACGGTTGCCATCGCGCTAGCCACGGGTGAAGCGGCTATGCCGATTCCTGAATCTGTTAAGGTTATGTTCAAGGGCGCAATGAAAGACCATATGGACTTCCGTGATGTGGTGCATGCTACCCAAGCGCAAATGCTTAAGAAATTTGGCGAAAACGTTTTCCAAGGTCGCGTAATTGAAGTGCAAATCGGTACTTTATTAGCTGACCAAGCCTTCACGTTCACAGATTGGACTGCTGAAATGAAAGCGAAAGCGTCTATCTGTATTTCTGAGAACGATACGCTTATCAAGTCGTTAGAGATTGCTAAGAGTCGTATTCAGATAATGATCAACAAAGGCATGGAAAACGAGGCTAACATGCTTCAAGGTCTAATCGATCTTGCTGACAAGCGTATTGCAGGCATTGTTTCTGGCGAAAATCCAGCGCTTGCTCCAGATGACAATGCTGTTTACTTCGCTGAGTTGGTTGTTGATCTGGACCAAATTGACGAACCAATGATTGCTGACCCAGACGTGAACAACGAAGACGTATCTAAGCGTTATACGCACGATACAATTCGTCCTGTTTCATACTACAAGGGCACTAAAAAAGTTGACCTTGGTTTTGTTGGGTCATGTATGGTTCATAAGGGCGATATGCAGATCATTGCACAAATGCTAAGAAACCTTGAAGAGCAAAATGGTGAGGTTAAGTTCAACGCACCTCTTGTGATAGCGCCGCCAACTTACAATATTGTTGATGAGCTGAAAGCCGAAGGTGATTGGGATGTTCTGACGAAATACGCTGGCTTCGAATTTGATGATGCTAAGCCTAAAAGTACGGCTCGTACTGGCTATGAAAACATCATGTATCTGGAGCGTCCAGGGTGTAACTTGTGCATGGGTAACCAAGAAAAAGCGGAAAAAGGTGACACTGTGTTGGCCACATCCACTCGTCTTTTTCAAGGTAGAGTGGTTGAAGATACCAGTGAGAAGAAAGGTGAGTCACTGTTAGCATCTACTCCAGTTGTAGTGCTTTCGACTATTCT
>CAJXZM010000053.1 GCA_913063125.1 uncultured Gammaproteobacteria bacterium
GCGGTTAATCGATTACAAAAAGAACGTAAACGTTACGCAATAGTATCAAGTTGTGCGGGTGGAGGGCTAGGGAGTGCTATTCTTTTAGAGCGTTTTTTTGAGAGTGGGTTGCGATGAAAAATGAATATGACTGGGTTCATCGGCTGCCACAGGATTTCTACAACCAGGCTTGTAACACGACAACTCAAACAAGCGTAAAGGTAAAGATAGCTGAATATCTGGATCTGATGTGTAGATCGTCTTTGGCATCTTTGATTTCAGCTTTATCAATCCCTGTCGGTATAGCATCGCAAGAAGTAGGTCACCCAAACAGGTCTCGGAAGGGGTTTTTGAACGAATTGGTTTTATATAACGTTTAGTGAAGGTATCGAGGTGTGTTTATAGGTATTGTAAAGGCTTTTCATAAAAAGAAGAACCAATCCTGTGATTGCGGAGAATGCCTGTCTAGAAAGCCCCTTAGCACTACCTTAATATCCTATGAGTGATATTCCTGGTAAAATTCGGAATGTGTCTTATGCAATATATTCTTATCGTCGTTGTTTTTCTTCTGGGGGGGCGTGTTACTCAGCCTATTCACAAAGAGCCCAAATACAGCAGAAGAATATTATTGAATGAACTACTAAACCGTGGCCAGTTTTACTTTACCACTATATAATCATCACACCATTTTCGGCTCAGACAGTCTAACTTCCCCCGTTGCATCCTTCCTGTGGGGGGCAATTGTCTTTATATATTCGTTTTTTGGGAGAAAAACCCATATATAAGTACCAATTAGTGTCGGTAGAAGGGCTAACAAATGCATAACAAGATTCTGTTAGCGATTTCGTTTACAGGCTCTCTACGCGCAAGATAACAGTGTTATCAAGGAGATCACCTATGTCATTGACGACAATGTTTCCCATAAACTTCAAAAAACAAATGGAAGGGATGGGAATTCCAGTACATGAGAACGGTAACACCTATGTTGCTGCTGACGAAGAGAGGTATATCTCATTAGAAGTTATCCAAGAACATTATGGAACGTCGAAAGTTACTTTCGCTGAAGTATTTATTTTAATTGGTGATTACAAAAAAGCGATAGATAAAAATATCACGGTAGTAGAGCCTGAGGGGGAAATTGAGCATACAGAAAATACATTTTTCGATTTTAGACCTTCAAATTCTGGGCAGAAATATGATGCAGAAATTTTGCAAGAATTGAATGATTTTAAGGCTTTGAAAACGGTTCTCTACCGTTGTCCTGAGTTCATTATGCTAAAACAAAAAGGTACTCATGATCTCATACTAAAAGACCCCTTGGTTATTCAAATGCTTCGAGGCAAGAAAGAGGTTAATACTATTATTGAGAAACTCTCTTCACTTAACATACCTCATGGCTGGATTATTCAAAAACCTAAAGGATTAGGGAAGGAGAACGTGAATCAAGCCTGGAAGCTAACCGGACGTATCATGTCGGTCTTGGTCCCACTAACTATCCTATTTTTTATATATTTAAATAGCTTATAAGTTTTGTTCAAGTATGAACTGAGTTTTTATTAGGAGTGAGATGTTTATGGATGAAGAACGTCTAATTGGATATCTAAGAGCCCCGGCTTATGGTCTTTATCACATTATGAGTATTGAACAGGCGAGAAATGGTCAATTCGCTTATGATATCGTTCCAGCGTTTAAGCTGCGCTACACGGAAGAAATGCAAAGTGGAATAATTGACTCATTAGAGTGGTGTACTTCTAGGGATGATTTTGATTTTGATAGAGTGCTACCTTCAATACCAGGCAGCACGAAACACAAAATCGAATGTCTTCGAGTTATTTTGGATAGGCTTAAAGCACTGCGCTCTAACGGGTAATAACGCTGACTTGTTGCCAGTACTGATGCCGCCATAAGTATTGCTTTAGCGTTGTCAGTACTGGCAGATTTCCCCATCAAATTAAAATCCTGAATTGACCAGGTGACGAGAAACTTGTTCATAGAAATCGGCTGAACCACCATTGTAGGGCGTAGCTTCACGATAACCTGGGCTAGATATTAATGTGTCATCATTGCGACCGGTCACATACATATGATGATAACCTCGGCCAAACAGACGACCTTCTAGCGTTGCCACGTGAGACATGTTTGGATAACCTAACAAATCCAGTCGTTGTGATTTTACTGTGGTATAACCATCATTTTCGCCTAAAGTCCCCCAAATCAAAAAGAAATTCGCAGCCTCCAGGTTACTCCACAGATTAAAGTCCCAATTGCGTATTTTGGTGGCCCAGCTGAAATATTGAACACCATTGTCGCGCTCATTTGATGCATTAACCAAGACACTCCATTTATTTTCATCTCCGACAAAATCAATTAGTTCTGACCAACTTTGTTGAAAGCTCATATTATCAAAGGGATAACCTTGCATGTATTTTCGGGAGAGGTTCGTTAGTGAGTGTACATAATGACGATACATGTCCAGCTCATCGAGATTATTTTCTCCAGCGTTTGGCGTTTCCATCAAGTCATAGGTATTATCTTGTTTCCATAGGCCGGCCTGCACTTCTTGCTTCAGTGCCCCCCAGGCTAGGTCGTTGCCATAATCCGCCCATCCCTCACCGATTACCACGTTGCTAAGATAGATAGCGTCCAGCAATAGGGATGCACCCATAGTTCCACGATTTTCTCCGACCAGTCCAACAAATGCCGCAACTTTATCGCGCATTAAACCTTGGCTTGGATCATTGTCAGAAACGGGTAGACGAGCAATCATATAACGCCCGTCTTGGGATCCTTGCGACATACCCAAAACATTTACCTTATCAGCCCCGGTTTCTTCCAGTGCTTGCAGAACAGTGTTTCGCAATGAGCGTGCTCGTGCAGCATTGCTTGCATAAGGTGGTTTATCTGCAATATAAACTGGAATACCGCAATGTTCTTTTAATCGAGTAACAATCTCTGCGCTGAAATACCGATGATATGCGTTTAAGTCTCGGGTTAATTTGTTATTGTGGACATTGTAGTTTCTTGGCGGAAGGTCGAGCTCCTCAACGGGTACTTCCCAGCGCGTGCAATTCTGACCTCCCGTTCCATCACCTACCCATTCCGCACACAAATGGCTTGACTCTCTTTTCTCGCAATCCTCTCCCTCCATATTATCAGGGCAGATTTTTCGCAAACTCCAATGATGGGAAAGCACAATAGGGTATTTTGTTTTACAGCTTAGGTCTTCGATAGCAAAAGCGGTGCCCATTGTTGTGAAAATAGTGAACAGGCCTAGCAGCAGTGCAAGTGATTCTGATCGCATAATACAGTCCTTTTGAGTGATCAAAGATTAATCCAGAGGTTTTTAGTCCTCTACAGAGAGAGGTGTGCAGCTTACATACGTAATGACAATTTGGCTTGGGTTTTTTGATCAGTATTTGATTGCAATTTATCCATTGAATCAGTGGGTTAGCTCGATAAATAACGCAACAACTTCCCAATCCAGTTAGGCGGCGGACTTTTAAAGCTGATCTATAGTTAAATCCATACGTCCCAACTTCTCAGAGACGCTTCCTTGAATTCGAAAAGGCGAATGATCTGTCTTTTATACCTATAGTGGTTGATAGCCTGAAAGACGCGTTAGCAACATTCCTGCTCTCCCCGGAAAATTTACCAGTTAAATAAATCGGCCGCACTGGGTGCGACTGAAGCAACGAAAGGGGCAATGAAGCCCCTGGAGCCAAGTTATCTACTCTTGGTTGAGATCTGTATGCCATGCAGTGACGCGCCAAGGGCTGTATTCTTCGTGAAATAGCGTGTAAAAGTATTCCATTTGTGTCTCTGCATGTTCTTGGCTTAACTGTGATTGCCAATATTGTCTGCCTGCAATATAGCTTATGCCGAAGTTATGCCAGTCTTTGAAAGAGCGTTGTATTTGCTGTCCAACGGGGATCATTAATGACCATGCCTCATCTTCGGAAATGAAGCCGGTGGTGGCTCCCCAGCGACACAGTGAAATGTAGCGTCCATCATCCCAGGCGCGTATCCCGCCTTTACGAAGTCTTCGCCGATAGTTTTTTATTAGTATCAAAGATGAATGCAGCTTACTGTTATGCCGATTTGCATGTATATAATGGCCAATCGCTGTTTCTGACATGGTGGTCAGCTGATGTTGTAAATCCATATAACCCACATTGTGGCCTTCGGTTTTTAGCCATTGCAGTGTGTCCAGTAAGTCCTTTTTTGAGGATATAGACCAGTCCCGTTCGAGAACGTGTTGTAGCGAGGTGATCTCTTCTTCGTGATTACCATTACTGTGCAAGGTGTCATGTCGGCCGCCATTGCGCTCCGTCAGAATTGCACTTGTCGCGAGACACCAAAGTTGGGCGGGAGAGAGGCCGTTGGGATTATAATGTTGCGTTGTCATGAGGGGCTCGTTAAATGTCGCATCCGATATCGGGGAATAATGATGTGTCGTGATGTTCGACGGTGTTTGTTGTGGGCCATCGCTTTGCTGATATTGGTAAAGAGGCGGGATCCAGTAAGCGGCCAGCGGTTGTCAGTCTTTCCTTCAGTGAGGGTTTTTTCCCTGGCTGCTTTGTCAGGCCTTGGAGTCTTTGTTGAAAATCGAGGTTATTTTTGTCAAGTTCGTAGGCTGTTGATGCTGCGATAGCGGCAGCCTTGTGTTTGCCTGATTCAAATAATGCTAAACTCAAATAGCTGTATCCGTGAGGAGACCTAGTTGTTTTGATGTATTGCTCCAGCATGGGGATGGCAAGTTCAAATTCCTCCAAATAATAAAAGCAGCGGCCTTGATATAGGTGTGCGTAGGGGTCGACCTGTTCTGGTGGAGTGAGGGCCAGGTATGCCTCGACGCGTTCAGATGCTTGTTTCCAATTTTTTGTCTGAATGAACCCCCAACAGCTATTTAATAGCGCCCAGGCATTGTCAGGGGTTTCGGTTAATAATGCGTTCAAGAGGGCTTCCGCACCGGGGAGGTTGCCTTCCTGCTGCAGAAAATAAGCTGCACCGTGAAACAAATAATAATCGGAATGCGTTGATGCACCTTGTTGATAGAGTTGGCTTGCCTGAGCCATATTGCCTTGGGCGCGAAATAATTCAGCTTTCCAATAAATTATGTTTACTAAATCTGGATCGATTGCTGTTAAAGCTGTTAGCGCCTTATGTGCTAACGGGAAGTCTTTCATGCCAATATGATTTTCAATCAGGCGGCAATACACATCAGCTTGATCATGACCATAATCTAGCGCTTTCTGCAGGCTCGCAATTGCATCTTCGTGGTGTTTAAGGCGTGTTTCACAGTAAGCTTTGTCAAACCAGGCACCGGAAAGGCTGTATTGATGGGTAAGTACAATGTCAAAATCTTCTATGGCTTTGGCGTAACTTTCCAGTGTTCCCTGTTCAAAGTAGGCTAGGCCTCTGCTTGAATAATATATCCAGTGCTCAGGTGTAATGGCAATCGCTTGAGTGGATAGCTCAATAGATTTTCTATAGTCGGTTTTGTGACGATACGCTTCCGCTAGGTGGTGTAATACGTCAGCGTTGTCAGGGGAGAGCGCGAGGGCCTGCGTTAAATACGCGACGGCTAGGTCATAATTCTTAAGGTCAATATGTAACTTTCCAAGACAAAGCAATATATCAAAACCGTTTTTAGCTTCATGTTGTGCGAATGCCAGTGCGTGATTAAATGCGGTGAGCGCGGCATCGAGTTCCTGTTGTTTTTCGTGGGATTGCCCAAGCAGATGGTAACCGTCGGAATCCAATGCGCGGTCAACTACACATGCAAGGGTTTCGCTGCAACGTTGAAAATTACCCATGTCATAATATGCCCTGGATATGAGAAGCCGGAGCGGGTAATCATGACTGTTGTCTGTGAGGGTCGGTAGTGTGTCGTCAATTAATTGTTGGTTGGCTCTTACCAGCTGGACACGTACGTCAATGTCAAATGGACATTGCTCTAGAGCCTGTTCAAGCAAGTCTTTAGCGGTAAGGGGGTTGCCTTGCTCCAGAAGGCACAAGGCTAATCCTCGTAGCGCCAAATTGGATTCCGGGTCAATGGCTAATGCGTGTTGATAAGCACGCACTGCAGCAGCATACTTGCTTTGTTCCCAGCAAATGTCCCCGATGTTCAGAGAGGCATCTATGCTGTCGGGGTCGAGCCCTGCTTGTTGCTGCAGTTCGTTAATGGCATAAGTTGGTTCGTCTTGCTGAAGGAATATCAGGCTCCGTAAGCGGTGGAGTACTGGGTCGATGATATGGTAAGTATCAACGAGTTGTAGTAATGGTATGGCGTTTGAATAATCGTTGTTATCGATGGCTCGACCAAGTGCTTCCCGCCGATGTAAATATTCGTCAATAGTTACCTCGGGTGGGGTTTCTTCCGTTAGGCTGATGTTGTTATATTCAGGCATCCAGCGGCAGACGCGTAATTTCCCCATCACATAGTCAACCATGTCTTCCGGGAATGTTTTGCAAAGCTCGCGTTCCTGTTCGCTCCACAGGAAAAAACCATCAAATAATTGCCATACTGAAGCAGGAAGGTAAGGGTGATGGGCGACAAAATGAAAGAGGTGAGTGTTTACACGTTGTTTTACTTCTGGCTGCCAGAAAATATCATTTTCGATCAGGTTCTTCCAAAGTTCATACTGTATTCTTGTGTTAATGTTTGTATAAAGATCGGATATTTTTGCAATAAATTGTTCGGCTAGCGCCTCGGGTGTTGTTGCAGTATATTCCGGTTGAGGTAAGTCGGTAGTCGCGGGATTTTGTGTATTATCTGCGTTTTTTTCGTCGATGGGCGTTTGGAAGGTGTCGCCGATATTGATTTTTTTAGCGGCGTTAAGTGCTTCCTCGTAGGCTTCCCGTAATTGTTGGAATTCTTCCGGGTAGTCTTCAGGGTTGCATAGCTTAACGTTTTTGGCGTAAGCTCTTTTGATGAGTTTCTTATCAACGGTGGGTGTTAAACCCAGTAATTTCCAACAGTCCATAGTTTTATAATCTTTCTGATTCAATGTGGCAAAAGTGTTTTTCAATATCGGTGCGGGCTTTGGCTATTTCATTTGCGTCCTGTTGTTCGACAATACTTTCAAAGTCGGCTAATAATTTCGCAATGTATTGACGTATATCTCCAAGAGACTCTTCGTATAGTCGCTCTCCGCGGGCAATTAAAGTCCTGTTTTCCATTTTTTCTCTTGGGTGTATCTTTAACTCTGCAAGCAGTGCCATTCGAGAGGCAATTTCTTCTTTGCTTAATGCGCCAGGATGCCCCTCTATAATCTCGGTGCATGTTTTTTGTGTTGATATTACGCTGACGATAACTTCGAGAATGCCATTGATGTCGTAGGTGAAGCGAATATCAATGGCTTCTGAGCCGGCCGGACCTTTAGGTATGTCAATATTGATCATGCCGAGCTCAATGTTGTCTTTTGTTCGCCGGCTTTCGCCTTGAAATATGCCAACTTCAACTTTTTCCTGGTTGTCATGACACGAATAAAAACGTTCTACCTTGCTAACAGGTACAACGGTGTTGCGTTCAATGATAGGCTTGAAATGTCCGGATTCTGCACCGTGCGCTTTCAAAACCATAATCTCTGTTCCTAATGTATAAGGACAAATATCGGTGAGAACAACTTCTTGTAGGGTTTTGTCTCGGGCTTTTAAACCGGCTTGAATGGCGGTACCCAGTGCGACAACTTCATCTGGGTTGTGATGGCAGGCTGGGAAGTGACCAAACATTCGACTTACCAGTTTACGTATTAATGGCATGCGGGTTGCACCGCCAACAAGTATGACGGATGACAGGTCGGCGGGTTTGATTGACGCATCATTTAACGCACGTTCAATGGGTAGTCTTAACCGTGTTAATAGTGCCTGCGCGCTTTTTTCAAATTGCGTGTTATTGATGTCCCAGTGGTATATATGATCGTCAATTTCCAGTGTTAACTTTGCTGTGTTATAGCGCGTTAGTGTGCACTTTGCAGATTCAGCTTGTTGATGTAATTTGTTGATTTGTTTTTTATTGAGCGAAGTGTTTTCTATATTGTGGTGATTTAAAAAGCCGTTAACAAGCAAAGAGGTGAAGTCTTCACCGCCAAGTGTGTTGTCCCCCGCTGTTGCGTTGACTTCCATGACGCCATCAAAGAGTTCCAGAACAGATACATCAAAGGTGCCACCACCCAAATCAAATACTAAAAAGGTTTTTTCTTCCTCTTCGTGTAAGCCGTAAGCAATAGCAGCGGCAGTGGGTTCGTTAATTAAACGTTCTACTTGTAACCCCGCAAGATGACCCGCAGTTTGCGTTGCTTTTCGTTGTGCGTCATTGAAATAAGCAGGCACGCTGATAACTGCCTCGGTAACGGTTTCGCCAAGATAGGCTTCGGCGTCAGCCTTTAGCGAGCGTAATACAAATGACGCAAGGTCTTCAGGTAAAAAGGAACGAGCGCCTAGGTCAATACTTTTTTTTGTGCCCATATGACGCTTAAAAAGTGAAGCGGTTGCATTTGGGTGGGTTATTAATCGTTCTTTAGCAGCCTGACCGACGAGAATGTCGCCGTTATCATCAAGGCTGACTACGGACGGTGTTAGGCTGTCGCCAATTACATTGGGAATTATCGTTGCTTTGGCGTGCTTCCAAATGGAGACCAAGCTATTCGTTGTCCCCAGATCAATGCCGATTATTGCCATGTGTGGAAAAGCCTCATTTGAAGGTGTTAATTAGAAAGTATGCCTATAGAGACAAAGGGTACTTAAACAAAAGTGGCTTTTTTTGGCCTAATTCTTCTTTTCATAGTCCTTGAGTTTCGCCCTCATTCTCCGATTATCAAAAATCAATGATATCCATACCGCAATCGTCATGATCTGGAATCCATGTTCTCCGGCATAATACCAAAACGCCCAAGCTAAGGCTGATGCTACAAACCCCCAAAACAAGAGCCAAAAGCTATCCTTGCTAAATACCTTTTCCATTTAATCCATCTCAGTTAGTTTGTTTGCGGCATCAAAAGTTATGTTTGCATCACGATTTTAGAGATAAAGCTTCGCACAGGCCTTCTCCAGCGGCTAACCACGTAGGCATTTCTTTTAGGGATATCTTGTACTCATTACGACATAGAACGATAGATCCTTCTCCGCCTTCAGCAAATATTTTATTCTGCGTTAAGAAATAATTTGTCAATGGACTATCGAAAAATAGTTTTATATTAGGGTCTTTAGACGTAAGAAAATACATCTTGGAAAACTCTTTTTTATCAGAAATATCAACATCTGGTAATAATTTATGCCAAATATTCTCAGGTTCCAATGAAAAATATGGGACCCTACCCTCTTTGAGATTCACTTGTACAACAGTTCGAATTTGGTTTTTTTTTATCGTGGACCGTCGCGATGGCGCGCACTCTAAATCAAACACTCTGAGTTGAATACCATTAATATCTCGATGTAATAAATTTATAACGCGTAGCTTACTTTTGCTTCCATTATCAAGCCATCTAGTTGCCAAATTACAGTATTCTGATGGGTTTTCTGTGACGGCTGTATACTCAAATCCATATTGATCCGCCATTTCCTTCAATTTATCGTTTCTATTTTTTGGAAAATAGGTGAGAAACAATATAAGGACAATCAAAACGATAATGATCAAGGAGGGAGCCGATGACCGCGACCCTGAAAAATCCATAACGTCGTCTGCTGTCATCGGTATTACAATGAGAGGAGTAAGGAAGAAAAATACGCCCAAACAGCAAATGAAGAATAAACGTATGGTTTGTAAGCCTGATTGCTGCCAACCTCGGCTCTCTAGATACTTTTTATACCGCCAGAATATAAGTGGCGAAACGATGATCGTTAAGGGAATACCCACGGCAAGCCAAATCAGCACTGCAGGCACTGCGTTTGCCAACGAGGCGTGTGCGGGTAAGGAAATTGAAAGCAAAGATAAAAAGCCAAAGATCAAGCTCAATTGTTTAGGTAAAATAAACCTGTTTACAGCTATATTGTGTAACATCCGTATTTCCTAATAACTCCGTGACTAGCCGATTCTACATTGGGTTTGGCTTGGTATCACTATCAACTGCGAAAGCACAATACTACAGGAGAGTGTTGTAGGCCAGGTTTTTCACGATACTCACAATAGTCAGTTATCATACTTTTTCGATAGCTAGCGTTCTATATTCAAGATAAGAATATGTATATGTTACCCGGTTTAACTTAGTCGACTCTGGCTGTTCAATCAGCAGCCCGCTAATGCGAGCATTAGCGGTTTGGTTGTGAGCTTCAGAATGTGGACCTTGTAACATAATGAACAAAATAATAAATATTTCTTGCCATGTTGAGTGAAATATATACCCTGATTCCATAACGTTAACGAAATATGGTAAGACAAGCTATGAAATGAAATTCACCAAACAGCGTTCGGAACATGACAACGTTTTGCATATCGTTAATGTCGTAAAAAGATACTGGATAATGGTCTAAAATTAAATCGAGAATAGTATGATAAAGGGTAGTTGTCTCTGTGAAGAGGTTAAGTATGAATATAATGGTTCAATTAATGAAGTTGCAGTATGTCATTGTAATCAATGCAAGCGAGCACAGGGGACACCATTCGTCACCAACGCTCCGATTGAACTAGAAAAGTTTACTTTTACCAAGGGATCTAGTTCATTAAGAATATTCTGTTCAAGTCCAAATAAAAAACGAGTATTTTGTGGTACTTGTGGAAGCCCGTTGTACAGTCAAAGAACGGACATGCCAGAGACAATAAGGTTAAGGCTTGGTACCGTTACTGAAGGTTCTATCCCTGAACCGAACTATGAAATATATTGCGAGTCAAAATCAAATTGGTTTAGTGCAAATTCAGAAAGACCAAGCTATGAACAAAATAAAACATGACCAGGTAATATTGCTGGACTCTGTGTGCGGTCCTGTTTTTTTCGAGGAACAAAAGCTACCATAGAATAAACTATAAGTAATATTTTGGTTGGTGAGTTCATTTGGATAGATTGCGTAAACAAGATTTCTTTGAAGGAAAAATTGATTTCTATTATTCCATGGGTAGTAGATATTCATACTTGGCATCAACACAGATAGCTAAGTTAGAGCGCGATACAGGGTGCTCAGTTGAGTGGATTCCAGTGAATAGCGATAATCCTTTTAATGGAGAAAACGGTAATGAACAGTATGATTGGAAATATAGAGAGTTAGACGCGAGGAGGTGGGCTGATTTATACGGTGTGCCATTCGTTGAGCCGAGAGGTCGAGTACAATTTGATTCAGCGCTAATTGTACATTCCTGTACTGCAGCAAGAGTATGTGAGATGCTGTTTCTTTAGGTGCTTTCAGTCAGTTCATCGTTATTATATTTGTTTCGACCTTCAATGTGTAATGTCTTGCCACAATCTGCCACATTGTTACCTCTAGAATGCCATTTTCCTTTGTTAGCCTTAAAAAACTAGTCAGAGGAGGTAGGTTAAATGCAAAAGCAATTAGCAATTAAGGTCGTGTTGATCGTTGTCATTGGGCTGATATTGTTGATTCCAATCAGCATGGTTGAATCAAAGGTACATGAGCGTCAATTTTATCTAGATGAAGCAAAAAAATCCGTGGCCAGTAGTTGGACTGGATCGCAGTTGATGGTCTCACCCGTTCTGGTGATACCTTATCAGTTGTCAGTAGTTACTACCTCTGGGTTTTATACGGAAGGAAACAAGCAGCCTCCAGAAAAGTTGAGTGTTGTTTTGCCAGAGCAGTTAAACGGCGTCATCAAAGTCTCAAACAAAAGCGTTTTTAAGGGAATATATGAAGTGCCGGTTTATAGCGGGGTGGTTTCTCTTACGGGTATTATTCCGTTAAAAAAGATACAACAACGCATTAAAGATGTTAGGCGGTTGTCACGTTTCAGTCACTTCGGGGTTCCCTATATTACGTTGCACATATCCGACATGAGAGGTATTGATAGTGCACCATCACTTAATATCAATAGTAAGCCTTTGGTGCTAAATCCTGGTGGTAAGCTGAAATCTATGACCGGAGGTCTTCATAGTGAAATCCCCGATATATTAAAATCCGAAGAAGATATACGTTTTTCTATTGCCTTGAATCTACGTGGAATGGGTAGTTTCTCTTTTCTTCAGTTGGCTGATAATGCAGAAATATCGATACAGTCTGATTGGCCGCATCCTGAATTTATCGGGGCATCGTTACCCGTAAATAGGGATATATCTTCAGCAGGTTTTACCGCTAACTGGTCTGCAACTCGATTTTCAAATAACAACGAAGAATTACTCACACAGTGTATTAATATGGATAACTGTAACACGTTGATGGGCAATTCTTCTGGGGTGAATTTTATTGATCCAGTTGATATTTACTTGCAATCAGAGCGGTCAGTTAAGTATGCAATACTATTTATTGGCTTAAGTTTCATAACATTTTTTATATTTGAGAATGTTAAAAAAACAAGGATACATCCTATTCAATATACCTTTGTAGGTTTGGCAATATCCGTTTTCTATCTTTTGCTAATATCCTTAGCTGAACACGTTGCCTTCCACTGGGCATACGGCATTGCTGTTATTTGTTGCACAACCCTCTTGTTATTCTATGTGCGGTATATGTTGAATAGCTTGCTTTCTGCTATGTTGTTCTCGTTGATGATGTTGTCGCTTTATGGGCTGCTCTTTGTGATTGTTCAGGCTGAGGACTTCGCGTTGTTGATGGGTGCTTTTCTGGTGTTTTTTGTTTTGTCTGTGGTGATGGCTATTACGCGTAAGTTCGACTGGTACGGGTTGGCAGAAAATGAATAGTCATTATTTATGAGTCATGGCTATGACTGTTTTGATCTAAAGAATGGTACCTCTTAGATCATTCCATCTCTATATAAAGTATAAAATATAAAATAAATTAAAAAACGTAGGCTATCCTTCTGATTTTATGAGTGTTTATAATTTCTCTGTATTTTAGCTGTTTTATTATAACCATACATCAAAAATGTTATTTTTTGACGGGTTGGATATATGGCATATTCTATTAGAGAGATCATCTTTATAGGGTATTTCATCATGAAGGCAATAACGCGTGTTACTTTGTTTTTTTTCATTATAGTTTCCGTCATCACTTCGTTTTCAATGCCGGTTGTTATGGCGGACGAAAAAGAAGTGTTAAGTAAAGAATTGAGTACACTTTATCGATCAGCTCGAAAGGTCATATCGGTAAATCAAAAGCACATCAATGATGCATCCATTGGAGACAAAGGGCTGTCTGGCAAGGCTGTTGTTGACAAAGCCAAAGAGAATTACAAAGCATCTACCGGTGCTGACTTAAACCTGGCGACAAATACCCAAGCAAAAGAAGCCATGCTGAGTGCCGTGAATGATGTAATGGATGAAGCCCAAGAGCTTATCAACGAAAGTGGGGTTGGATTCAAGGGTTTTTTACCTGCCATATTTGCCCGGCAAGTTGCGACAAAATTTACTAGTAAGATGGATGGAAAGATAAAAATAAAACTTACCGCTCCTAAGAAATATGTGCGTAATCGGGCTAATAGACCTGATAAATGGGAACACAAAACCATTGAATCAAAATTCAAATCTTCATCCTATGAAAAGGGGCTTCCATTTTTTGAAAATACAACAGTGAAGGGAAAACCTGCTTATCGATATATTTTGCCGGAGTACTATTCCAAGTCCTGCTTGGGGTGCCACGGAACCCCCAAAGGTGAAGTTGACATCACTGGAGGTAAAAAGGAAGGTGGAGTGCTAGGAGAGCTTGGAGGAGCAATAAGTCTATCAATATTTGAGTAACCAGCGAGAAATAAATGAAACAGATATCACTTACGATCGCCAACAAAATCAAGGTTGCCAGTATAAGTTTTGCAGCCTTGGTGACGTTCGCTCTTTTATATCTCACTCTTTCCATTGGAAATAACTCAGATATCAGTGTTCAGCAACAGCAATTGGTGAGCAGCCAAATAAGTAATATTGATAATCAATCTGTCTCTTTAGAGAAACAATCAAAAAGTCTTAAGCAATTAAAATTGATCAATAACATCAATACAGCATTTTCAGAAATGCGATTTTGGCTGTATGATCTTGCTGTAAGTTGGCTTAATGACTCTGAAGCCAACGCGGAAAATGCCAATGAAAGATTGCAAGAATTACTGAATGAATTTGATAGTAGTAACCCTGAAATAACCCAGAAGATTCGAGTTTCTAGCGAGGTTTTTTATGACAAGATGATAGAAGCGGTTGACGCTTATGTGGAAGAGAATAGAGTTTTGGGGAATTCACTGGTTTCAACGGCCCGATCATCTGCTCTAGCGGTTGACTCTGAGCTAAGTGAATTGTTAATCAACGCCCAAGAATCTGTGACCATGGTTAATGCAGAAGTCGATACAGCAGGACAGGAGGTTGCTCAATCGGCTAACGACGTTAATACATCTGCAGATCAAATTGTAAGTAACAATTCAACATTAACATTAGCAGCGATTACTGCCTTATGCGCGGTTATCTTATCAAGTGTCATTTTTTGTATTTCCTTGTTAAAAGCCATTATTCCGCCCATCCAACAACTCAGAAACACTCTATTATCGATAGAATCCGATGCAGACTTAACTCTGCGTGCATCCATTATAAGTGATGATGAAATAGGTATCACAAGTAATGCTCTAAATAACATGCTTGATAAGTTTCAGCATACCATTGAAAAGTTGGCGCACGTTTCATTACAATTACAACAGGCTGCAACAAGGACATCTGAAGTAATGCAAAAAGCCAATCAAGATGTTAACTCTCAACAGAGTGCGACTGACCAGGTGGCGGCAGCGATTAACGAAATGTCTCACACGGTACAAGAGGTTGCGGAAAATACCGCACACGCCACTAACTCAGCAAATGTTGCAAATGATTCTGCGCAACAGGGTTATGGTATTGTCATTGAGACTATCAATATTATGGAAAAGCTCGCTAGCAAGATGGATGAAGCCAACGATGTTATCTCCGGTGTTTCACAAGAAAGCAGTAGTATCGGCGGGGTGCTGGATGTGATTCGTGGCATTTCAGAGCAAACCAATTTACTCGCGCTTAACGCCGCAATAGAAGCTGCACGAGCAGGTGATGCCGGAAGAGGTTTTGCTGTGGTTGCGGACGAAGTCAGAACATTAGCTCAACGCACTCATGAATCAACGGCAGAAATTCAATCGGTAATTGAGCGCTTACAAAATGGTACTAGTGCTGCCGTAGAGACGATTGATGAAAGCCAGAAAATCACCAAAGAAGCTTTGGGGCAAGCCGAAAGCGCGGGCAATGCGTTAAAAGAAATAACTCAATCAGTTTCAGATATATCCGACGTTAACTTTCAAATTGCCAGTGCAGCGGAGGAGCAAAGCGCTGCGACGGATGAAATCAATAGAAATGTACATGACATAAGCCAAATTGCCGAGAAGACGACCAGCGCGGTTGAGAGCACCGTAGATGCTTGTAATGATCAGCGAGATCTATCAACACAACTTGAAACACTCGTTCAGCAATTTAAGATTTAATCCCTACAATACCTTGGTGTAGGTATGAAATTCGCCTTTCAAAACAAATTCAGTTAGGATTCTGTGCTGTTTCACTGATAATTGGCATTAAGAGTGATTTCTTGGTGAGTTAGGCCAATTACGCAATCTATATTTATTGATAAGATTAACGCTATCTCAGTGCATTATTCCATTTTGCACGTGGCTTTCTATTGACTATTGGCATTGATTACCATGACTGAAAAATCACTTAATCTTCAATTTGAAGATTTTACGCCACCTTCGGCGGAATGGCTAGATCGACAAATGGCTTTTCGAAAATTTTACTTTAATCCGGTTTATTCCGGTTTTGAAAATATTAATCCAGATAGGCCTTCGTTGTTTGTTGGTAATCATGCTATCTACGGAATGGTGGACTCTCCATTAGTTTTTAATGGTATTTATCAAAATACAGGTGTATTCGTAAGGACCTTAGGCGATCATTTTCACTATAAGATGCCTGTATGGGGTAAGGCCCTTATTCGATTTGGATCGGTTCCAGGAACCCCTGAAAATTGCGATAAACTAATGAAGGCTGGGCAACATGTTATGGTATTTCCAGGCGGAGGCCGGGAGGTTGCAAAAAGAGCGGGAGAGGAGCACCAGCTTTTTTGGAAACAAAGGACTGGCTTCGCCAAGATGGCGATGAAGTATGGTTATGACATTATCCCTTTTGGTTCGGTTGGTTGTGATGACGCGTTCAAAATCATCTACGATGCCAATCAATTTTCCGCGTCTTGGTTGGGGAAAAAACTGCTGAAAAACAAGACGTTTAATGACCTCTCTCGTAATGGCGATATGTTTATGCCTATCTCTAGAGGTATAGGCTTAACGTCAATACCAAAACCTGAGAAGTTTCATATAGGGTTTGGAAAGCCAATATCAACTGAAGATTATGTTGATCGGTATGAAAATAAAGACGCACAATGGGAAGTACGAGAAAAGGTGGCTGATTCCATTAATGCTTTGATAGCGAATTTGCAAATCGAGAAAGCCGCCGATACTGATAAGAGCTGGTTACGGAAACAACTAATACGCTCCTAAACTTCGAACACACACATTTTGATACATTTGCATTATGTGGCTGTAAATTTTAGTCTGTTGCTAACGAAGATATTAGGTAACGGCTATGGTGGAAATTTACGGTACTTGTGATCCGGCTTTTAGTAAGCTTAAGGATCAGTTTGCGGGTCAAATAAAACGCTTTGGGGGCGGTGCGGCTGCCTGTGTTTACCATCATGGCGAAAAGGTTGTGGATATGTGGGGCGGTGTTGCGGGCAATGATCAGCGCCCTTGGCAAAAGGACACATTGTCACTTGTCTACTCCGCTACCAAAGCAGTACCGGTAACCTGTCTTCATATCCTTGCTAGTGATGGTTTAGTTGATTATGACGAGCCTGTTGCGGCCTATTGGCCTGAGTTTGCACAACATGGCAAAGAACATATTACTATCCGCCAATTAATGTCCCACCAGGCTGGGCTCTATCAGATCCTTGGTTTGATTGAGCGCCCCAGTGATATTCTAGATTGGGACGCTATGGTTGATGCACTTGCGGGCGCTAGACCTATTCATGTGCCAGGGGAAGCTAATGGTTATCATGCATTTAATATTGGTTGGTTATTAGGAGCTTTGATTGAAAAAATCAGTGGCATGCCCTTCAATGAATTTCTTCGTATTAGGTTAACTGAGCCCTTAGGTGTTGATGGTCTGGTAATTGGTGTTGACGATGAAAAATTTCCTCGTTTAGCTGACCAAATGGGGATGCCTTCAATACGTGAATATTCTACTATTCGTAAACGTTATAAAATTCCAGAATATATTCCTGCAGGACAAATTCGTCGTTTGTTCAGTCGTGGCCTAACCCCTCGTCGATTAACAAATTATTTTGGTGATCCAGAGTTTTATCGCGCTACGATTCCAGCTGTCAATGGTACTTTTGATGCTCGGAGCCTCGCAAAATTATACGCCATGCTTTCTAATTGGGGAACATTTGAGAACCATCAATTCCTTACTCCAGAAATAATTGAAAAAGCTAGGGAGGTGCAAACTCGTCGCTTTGATCGAGTTGCTATCTATCCGTTACATTGGCGTTTAGGGTATCACCGGGCGGATGCTGTTCTCCGAAATTATCCGAATGCTTTTGGGCATTATGGATTTGGTGGCGCGGGAGGTTGGGCTAATCCAGAGAAAAATTTGGCATTTGGGCTTGTCCACAATAGTTCTCCCATTACGTTGCTAGGTCATATTCGTTGCATTGCTATTACTGGTGCGGTTTACGAGGGAGCAAAGGTCGCTGACGTCAATGTCAAAAGTTCAGCAATAGCTTGATCCTAAAATCGCACTATTTTTTATTTAGGCGTCTTTTTATTGCTACGAAAAGTAGGCATTCTAGATTACGATAAATGGCGTAACCTTGGATGCCTGTGAGCGGCCGTTAGGTACTATAATGTGTTATATTGTCTCCCTTACACTTTGTCCTCTCGTTTTCACCGTTAATTCGTTCTAGTTCTGAGATTCCTAATGACATTTTCCAAACTTAAATTAAGCCCCCCTATTTTAGATGCCGTCAGTGAACTGGGTTACGAAACCCCTACAGCTATTCAAAAAAAGGCGATTCCAGCGATTTTATCAGGAAGAGATCTTGTTGCTTCTGCACAGACTGGAACGGGAAAAACCGCTAGTTTTGTGTTGCCACTCTTAGAAATGCTAAAGGGGGAGCGTAAGCGGCGTGCAAAGCGCCTGCGTGCACTCATTCTTGTGCCCACCCGAGAGTTGGCGGTGCAAGTTGAGAGCAATATTTGCCAGTATGGGAAATACGTCGATGTGAAGTCGATGGCAATGTTCGGAGGCGTTGATTCGGAGCCGCAGAAGCAGCAACTTATTGATGGAATTGATATTTTAGTTGCCACCCCTGGTAGGTTGTTGGACATGGTTCATCAAAGAGCTTTACATTTTGATGAGCTGCAGGTGCTGATTCTGGACGAAGCGGATAGAATGCTTGATATGGGGTTTATTGGAGACATCAATAAGATCATTGAGCGTTTACCTGAGCAAAGGCAGAACCTGTTGTTTTCCGCTACGATACCAGATGGTGTGCGATTGTTAGCAGATACAGCAATTGATAATCCTATTGAAGTATCAATTGCTGATAATAGTGCGACAACCCCTCAAATTTCCCAATGGGTAGTTTCTGTTGATAAGGACATAAAATCAACGTTGTTAAGCCATTTGATTAAAGAGCATCAATGGACACAAGCGCTTATCTTTATTCGTACAAAACATGGTGCCGCGAAGTTAGTTAGTCAGCTCGAAAAGCGTGGTATTAAAGCAGAGTCAATTCATAGCGGTCGAAGCCAAGCTGTGCGTACTCAAATATTGGCAGATTTTAAATCGGGTGAAATTGGAATATTAGTGGCCACAGGTATTGCTTCGAGGGGTATCGATATTGATGAGCTTACTCGTGTGGTGAACTACGATTTACCAGATGATGCAGATGATTATATTCATCGTATTGGCCGTACTGGCCGAGCAGGATCTTGTGGTGAAGCAGTCTCTTTGGTTTCTATGGATGACTTTAAAAGGTTATGTGCTATTGAGCGTCGATTGGATCAAATTCTTGATCGAAGAAAAATTGAAGGGTTCACAACGGTAAAAGAACTACCAGATTCTAATTTGAATTTTGTCAGCAGCAGTACGGGCGAAAAGAAACCTAAAAAACGCGATAAAAAGAAGAGGGATGAAGCATCTAGGGAAGAGCGGAAACCAAAACCCAGAAAATCCAATAACAATAGCCATACAGAAACATCTGATGGTTCATCGACAAGTACGCCTGATTCTCAAAATCCATGGCTTAACATTCGTAAGAAATAAAGTAGCCTTCGATGACAATTGTTGATGACTTTATCGCGCCTCCTTGTTACGGCGAGATTCGTATCCTGTATCAGGATGAGGATATATTACTGATAGATAAGCCCAGTGGGTTACTGAGTTTGTCAGGAAAGAATCCACTTAATAAGGATTCAGTTCATTATCGTTTGGTAAAGGGACGAATAGTGCAGGGGCAGCTTACAGGGGTTGTTGCGAAACAGAAGCCTGAAGCGTTTCCTACAGCAACGTTGGTACATAGGCTGGATTTTGGTACGTCAGGTATTATGGTGGTTGCGCTGAACAAGCCGGTTAATGCACTAATCAGCAAGCAATTTCAGGATCGCACTGTGAGTAAGTGTTATATCGCGATACTCGAGGGCCAGCTAAAGGATGATAAGGGGTCTATTGAATTTCCTATTGCTAAAGACAGGCCAAATTTTCCCTTGCAAAAGATTTGTGACGATACCGGTAAACCTGCTTGTAGCGAATATCAGGTAATAGAGCGTCTGCAAGAACCTTCTCGCTGCCGGGTACGCTTTACTCCAGAAACTGGACGTACCCATCAATTAAGAATTCACAGCCTTAAAATTGGTCACCCTATTCTTGGCTGTGATCTCTACAAAAATGAGCGTAGTGAGCAGATGGCCGAGCGGTTATTGCTGCATGCTAGTGAGCTGCAATTCGATCACCCAAGAAGTGGTGATCGTGTGCATGGCCATAGTCCCTGTCCTTTTTAGGCAATGAGAAAGTGTCGGCATTAGAATTGGTATTTCGTATCGCTCGCTTTATGTACACTCCTGCCTCCTAGATCAGTATGCACTCAATCTTGTAAGACATTTCCTACAGATAAAGCTTAATGGATAGGTTAATATTCGTTTATCTGTTGTTAAGTAAAAAATATTACTGCTAGTTAAGTAGAGGGAAAAAAGGATTTATGTCTTATCCATACCTAAGCGATCTTATCAATCACCTATTCGGTACACAGTGGGAAATTCCGATTGCAATGTTTGGAAGTTTTGTTGCAATTGCTGTAATCGTTGGAACGTTGATTGCGAAGATGGAGGTAATTAGATTTGAGAGAGCGGGTCTTATACCAAAGGCAAATATCTCTCCTAATGTTTATATTCCAACGCATCAAATTTTATCTGATTTGGCAATGGTGTCGGCAATATCAGGGATATTAGGTGCACGTATATTTCATATTCTTGAATATCCCAATGAGTTTTTAGCCAACCCCATGTCGATGATATTTTCTGGTGCAGGACTTTCAATATATGGAGGGCTTATTTTTGGAGGTATTGCGGGTGTTATCTTTTTAAAAAAGCGCTCTGTTCCTATCATACCGATGCTCGATGCGCTGGCGCCCGCGCTAATATTGGGTTACGGAATCGGCAGGATTGGATGTCAAATATCAGGGGATGGGGATTGGGGAGTAACAGTGGATATGGCACTGAAACCCGAATTTATCCCTAGCTGGTTGTGGGCTCAAACCTACGAAAATAATATAGTAGGAACAGTAATCCAAAGCCCTGGTGTTTACCCTACGCCTATTTATGAGGCTTTAACTGCTTTTTGTATATTTTCGATATTATGGGTTATCAGGAAGTCAGAATATTCAAAAGGTTTTGTGTTTTCTGTTTATCTGATATTGAGCGGTTTTGCGCGCCTGCTTATTGAGAAAATAAGAATTAACAGTGAATATCATATTTTCGGGGCTAGCTTCACTCAAGCTGAGTTTATCTCGGTGCTGCTAATATTGTTGGGTCTGGCGGGTATACTAAAAACAGCGCAGTTTCGGCAGGCACCAAAAATAGTATTTACAGTCGCTGTTTTTGGCGCGCTATCTGCCTGTACAAAGTTATAAATGTCGAAGAATTACAAATACCTAACAAGAATTTACTAGCGATATTTTTCGCAAGGCCACCACGCCGAACCACACAGATGGCTCTAGCCTTCATTTATCAAAAGGCTATCAATCACTATTGGGCTATCGTATTTGGTTTTATTGTCGTGCAGTATCTTTCGTATTTTTCTTAATGTATTAAAAGGCACATCCAGCACAACCAAGTTTGACATAGAAGAAGGGACCGATCCTTTGGGGTCAGTTAGGCCGAGATATTCAACCTCTACTTCAGTTTTAGAGACTTTAGTAAACATCCAGTGGCCATTGAACGTGGCTCTGACGTGCCCGTCAGCTTCTCCGATATCATTTCCATGATCAATTAAGTCGACCATCACAACTTCATCCGATACTCGATGAAAACGTTGAAGAAGCACTAAATCACGGTCACTAATTAGGAAAAACGGAGAATCATTTTTCATATGAATAACTCTTGAAGCATCATCTGGCTCTGATACAACAATAGGGTCGCGACAGGTTTCGAGCCAATTATCCATTACGCTCATATCTCGCATAAGGTTAACAAGACTTTGGGTATTGGTTTTGATTAATGAGGTGGCTTTGAAAGAGTAATAATCTGAATTGTCAGTTTTTTTGGTATAGACCTTTATATTTTTCTTGTCCTTTTTTAGTTCCCACTCCGACGGGCTTGCTAATGAAGTTGTAACCATTGTCATTGCTATCACCATTCCTGTGAATAATTTTATTATTGTATACATCCTGTAGATCCTTTTTAATCTAATGATTGTCTTCGATCCTTGTCGACATGCAACACAAATCTTAGGTTTTGTCGCATATTTGCGAAATATACAGTACTTATGAATTGATGGAAAGTCTCACTAGATATGCTTCATTGAGACTCTCTGGATACGCTAAGGCGAAAGCTATAATCGTTAATTGGTAGGGTATTTAGCGCGAGTGCGTCTAATTGGAAATGGTCTGTGACATAACCTTGTGAGGAGTGCTTAAGGAATCGAAAGTCAGAGACCTTTTTTCCGTCATTAGATTTTATATTATTTCCCCTATGCTAGTCATCCCTCGTCAGCACTTCGAACAGTTCAATTTCAAAAGAAAGGTCTGAATTCGGAGGGATGTTTTTCCCCATGCCTTGCTCTCCATAAGCCAGGTTCGAGGGCACAAATAACTCACGCTTTCCGCCGACCTTCATACCCATTAAACCTTGATCCCAACCTTTAATGACTCGACCAGTGCCGATAACACATTGGAATGCCTTGCCCTTGTCGTAAGAAGAATCAAATTGGGTGCCATCTTGTAAAAATCCACGGTATTGCGTTGTGATTAATGCGCCTTTTACTGTTTCTTTACCATCACCCACTACTAAATCAGTTACTTGTAATTCTGCCATATGATTACCCATGCTGAGGTCTAAGGAGCGCACAGTATAACAGCTCAAAGGGTAACCTGATGCCTTCTACAAAAAACTGAATCTTACAACGCCAACTCACCAAGCCACTCATTTGCCAGCTTTGAGTTATCTTGTTGCCACGGATGAAAATCGGCTGAAAAATAATCCTGTAATTCGCCTTTTATCCCCGTGAATATACCGTCCTTACCGACTAATTGTTGCCATGCCTCTTTCCATCCCGATCGATCAGACAGTTCCTTGTTTTTATGAAGTAGTAGCCAGGTACTTTCTATCATATGACCCATAAAAAATGGCAAGATTACTTTCATCTCTCTTGTCCTCAGTTTGTCATCACCAACTACCTGTTGATAAAGATCATAGGCTACGGCTTTGTGTTCGGTCTCTTCAATTGCATGCCACAAAAATAACGTTTTGAGTTCTTGATTGGGTTTGTCTCCGAGAAAATTCGGATTATTCATTAAGAAATCGGCAAATAGAGCGGTGAGGTGTTCAAGTGCGACTGTTTGAGCGAGTTGGCGTTGAGGAGAAAACCGTTTAATGAACTTGTTAAAAAAAGTGGTTTGTCTTTCAACAAGGTCAACGCGCCACCCTAGCGCCTGAATTTTTTCGTTAAATACCTCATGTTGATTACCATGATGAGCTTCTTGACCGATAAATGCTCGAATACGTTTTTTCATTTCAGGGTCAGTGACTTGGTCTTGGTAGTATCTGACGCTGTTGATGAACTGGCGCTCTCCTGGAGGGAAAACTGCAGACAGAGAACAAAATAGGGCAGTAAGAACAGGATTGCCTTTAATAAACGTTCTGGGTAAATCATTAAAGGTTAAATTCGGTTGTCTTGGAATAATGGTGACGTTTTTAGGTGTTGATAATGTAATAGCCATTTCTGCCCTTACCTATAGTGAATGGATCGTTAATTGATAATCACATGAGGCGGTAGGCAGTCACCATCATAAATGGGGCCAAGGTTGTGGTCTGATGAGGCCATCTTGGAATCGAAATAGGGACAGGAGGGTTACACGGGAGCCTTGTATATTTCATCAAAATAGCGATAATGATTCGCGGAAAATGGATACCAAAGTCGTGCTGTTTATTACCGTAGACCTCCCAGTTTTAGGGCTCTCGGGCTATATTGTCCCTTAATTAATTCAGTTAATAAACCCATATGACTCAAGCCCCACCCAATGTATCGCTTAACGGCTCACGGCTTATTCGCTTTTTGTCTGAATTAGCAGTATCTGATGTTGAGGTATCTCATCAGCAATTTACTGAAACGTTAGGGCAACTCATTAGCTTTTCAGATGCTATCACCTTATCAGCTGTACACAGCAAGCTGCCAAAAATGGTGTTTGAACCAACAGAAGTTACCAGTGAGAGTGTGAGAGCTGAGTTCCTTCGGGTTCGAGAGGTGTTGGTGAAGTCGGTTATCAAGAGCTTTACGCCAAACACCGGCCCCTCAACTATATCCTTACCGGTTCCTAAGGCCGATACAACCCTGGATAAAGCGTTGTCTTATGAACCTTATCAGCGCTTTTACGCCCGGCATCAACGGGAAATCGATTTTAAAGTAGAAAGCCTTCAGCTTTTTGTGAGAGATGGCGTTTCAGGGCTTTCTCTGGAGCTTGCTCAGCTGGCAGAGTTAGATGCTGCGTTAGGAGGTGTGTTGGCGCTACATACTCGAAGGGCCTTTGCAGTAATCCCCAAACTACTGGGCAAACGTTTTGAATATTTACGAAATGAGTATCAGCAAGCGCTTACTAACGAAGAAGGCCTTGAAAACCAACCTCTTGATGATACACAAGCTGAATGGATTAAGCCTGGTGGCTGGTTACATGCTTTTTATCAGGAGATGCAGGGATTGCTTCTCGCAGAATTAGACGTTCGACTACAACCCGTCTTAGGGCTGGTTGAGGCACTTAATGAACAGGTAGAAGAAATAGATGACTAGATTACTTTTTGTGACAGCGTTTTTATTGGGTGCCATTGCCGTTGGGTGGATGGGGTTAGGATTTGTGGGGACGGATGCGCTTGCTCTCACGGTAACCGTCGTTATAGGCCTTGCGTATACCATCGGTTTTATTGAACTCGTGCAGTTTCGCCAAGCAACAGGAACCTTATCGAACGCAATTTCTGCTTTGCCTAAAGGTGAAAGTGAAGACGAGCTAGGAGATAAGGGTGGGGGTAATGTCGTCACCAATCTTGAGCAATGGCTTAGTAAACTCCACCCATCATTACATAACTCCGTACGGTTACGAATAGAAGGCGAGCGAGTTGGTTTACCTGCACCTGTGATGACCCCGTACTTAGTGGGCTTGCTCGTTATGTTAGGTTTGTTGGGTACCTTTGTTGGAATGGTCGACACGTTAAAAGGTGCCGTTATCGCATTGGAAGGAACTACAGAGCTGCAAGCCGTGCGCGCTGGATTGGCCGCGCCTATAAAAGGCTTAGGAGTGGCGTTTGGTACATCCGTCGCAGGTATTGCTGCATCAGCCATGCTTGGGTTGTTATCAACGTTAAGTCGACGTGAAAGGATGATATCAACAAGAGAGCTTGATTCTACTATTGCTACGGTATTTCGAAGCTTTTCACTGATTCATAATCGCCAAGAAACCTATAAAGCGCTTCAAGTGCAATCAAATGCCTTACCAGGTGTGGCAGAGAAACTTCAGTTCATGGCTTCTCAAATGGAGCGCATGGGAGAGACCTTAAGCAACACCTTGGTTGCTAATCAAGAGACGTTCCACAAGTCCGTTACGAATGTTTATTCTGACTTGGCGTCATCTGTGGATAAATCCTTGAGGGAAAGTTTGGCTGAAAGCGGGCGTTTGGCTGGGGAGAGTATCAAGCCTATTGTTAACGAGGTGATGGTTGCGATACAAGCAGAGGCAAAAAGTACACATCAACAGCTTAGCAATACGATGCAAACTCAGCTTGAGACGTTAGCTGATCGATTTGGAGATACATCGGATCAGGTTACACAAGCATGGAAAGATGGCCTTTCAGCCCATGAGCAGTCAAATGAAGCGCTGATCGCGGGTATGGGTGAGTCCTATGCAACGTTTAGTGGCAAGCTCGAAGATAATGCGTCGACCATGTTGTCATCTCTGGATAAAACCACAGCAGCGTGGGTTGAGCGCCAGGATGCGAGTGATACACAACGGCTGGGCCTTTGGACCGGTGCCTTTAAACAGGCACAAGAGACTGCCTTGGTGCAGCTTACAGATTCATCAAATACGTATACCGATGAGCTGAAACAGATTACGACTTTGCAACAAAGCTCTTTTGCATCGGTCACACAAAACTTCGAATCTATGTCAGAAACATTGACCCAGCAGTGGCAAGTTGCCGGTGAAAAATCACTTGCTCAGCAACAAGCTATCTCTGATTCCCTAGAAAGTACTGCCCGTGGTATGACGGAGGATGCGCAATCGACGTCAACAACTATGCTGGGTGAGATGACAGTTCTATTGAAATCATCCGAAGCGTTGATTCAAACGCGAATTGATACGGAACAGGCTTGGTTAGGCGAACACAGTGAACGTATGACGAACCTGACAACCACGTTAAAAGAAGAGCTTCAGGCGCTTAGAGCGGATGAAGAGCGTCGAGGTCAAGCGGCTGTCGATCAGTTGTCAGCCTTGGAAGTCACAGTAACAGCACACCTGGGTTCGCTTGGCAGCGCTCTGGAAGAGCCAATGGCTCGGTTAATTGAAACGGCATCTGAAACGCCGCGTGCAGCGGCTGAAGTGATTAGTCATTTGCGTCGTGAGATATCGAATAATATTGAACGAGACAATGGGTTGTTGGAAGAGCGACAGGTCATGATGGAAGAGCTCAATACGCTAATTGGCTCGTTGGAACAATCCTCAACAGGCCAGCGTGAAGCGGTGGAGATGTTAATAGGCTCATCTTCAAGCATGTTAAAAGACGTTGGTTCCCAGTTTACCGATCATATTGGCTCAGAGGTCACTAAGTTATCCGGTATTGCAGAAAGCCTTGCTGGCAGCGCCACAGAGATTGCAGATAACTTTGCGGGAAGTGCGGTAGAGATGTCGAGTTTGGGTGAGACTTTTGGTTTTGCCGTTCAGCTCTTTAACGAGTCCAATAACGGTTTGATTGAAAACCTTACGCGAATTGAATCGTCGTTAGAGAATTCATCATCTCGTAGCGATGAACAGCTAGGTTACTACGTAGCGCAAGCACGGGACATTATTGATCATAGTTTAATGGCGCAGAAAGAAATTTTCGAAGAACTACGTCAGTTGAGTCAAAAGAGCCCGTTGAGTCAAGAGAGTAAGAGTAAGGGTAAGGGTAAGGCAGAACAGGTTATTTCGAACAAAAACATATCGAGCGAATCCACGCCGGAATCACCAGCCGTTGATGCTAAAGCGATAGTCGCACAGGACGATGTTGTCGAACAAGACATAGATAAAAATGACGCTGACAAAAAGCCGGTTGAAAAAAAGGCAGATGAAAAAAAACGCATTAAGAAAAACAAGAGTGAGCAAAGTACTGGCAAGAAAGATCCCGTTAATGCCAATGTTGACGAAGGACTTGTTGGTGACATTGTTAAGAATGACATAGTTGAGAAGGGATTAGCTAAGAATGATTTAGTTGAAAATGATTTAGTTGAGAAGGGTTTAGCTCAGGAAGACCTAGAACAGATTGAATCAAATGAGATTGAATCTAAAAAGCAAAGTATCGCTCCAGAAAGCGATGCTGCTAAGGCTGACTCTGCTGAAGAGGTGGGTTAATGGAAGAGCTAGAGGATACTTCATCCCACGAACCTCCAATTTGGGCAATTTTTGGCGATTTAATGTCTGGGCTTGTTGGGGTTTTTGTTCTTATTCTGGTCTGGTCGTTAGGCTTTCAGCTTGAGCTTGCGCAAACACTTGAGCAAGAAGTGCAGAAGCGCCAAGCGGAAGAGCAGCGCCGGATAGCCCTGGAAGAGGCGTTAGCAGACCCCTTGTCAACGGGTCGGGTGACGTTGCGGGATGGTCGTATTGGCATCAGCGGCAGTGTTCTTTTCGGGTTAAATTCTGATGAGCTGCAACCAGAAGGGAAGCAGCTACTGAAAACCTTGGTTGCTCCTTTGCAGGTTTATCTCGGAGAGCGTGACGAGCTGTTAATGATCAGTGGTTTTACTGATGACTTACCGATTCAAAAAGGCAACAATCGTTTCAATGATAACTGGGAGTTATCCGCAGAACGTGCGTTAACAGTAACGCGGGCGTTGATTGAAGAAGGTATGCCTTCCTCTCTTGTTTTTGCTGCCGCGTTCGGAGCACAGCACCCTGTGGTTTCAAATCACGATGCCGCAGGGCGCTCGCAGAATCGGCGCGTGGAAATGGCACCAGTACCAAGAGGGGCTAAGTCGTAGTGATGTTAGCAGCAGGTGCACTAAGCTCTGAGCTTGGTTCTGAGCTTAGTTCTGAAATCAGCCCTGAACCGGTTACGTTGATGGAATTGACAGCGACGATAGCATCGCTGCTAGAGCAGGGTGCCGATAGTTTTGACCCTATACGCTTTCGTTATATTGAATCCATGGCGCGACGAGCAGGTGGGCAGCGAATACTCGTTGCACAGGTAATCGCGAAGAAAGCGTGTAAAGCGTTGGAGGATTATCAAAATGATGCAGCGGCTAGCAAAGCAATAAAGCATCAAGCGTTGGTGCAAGAAAACGGTCAGGAGTTATATGATGCGAGAGCTGACCTCGTTGCTTTGACACAGCATCTGGATCAAGGGAAGACTCATGAGGGTGAATGTTCAAGTGATAGTTCTTTCACCGATGAGTTACGTCAACAGGAAAGCGACGTTGTGCAATCCTTTGTTGGAACAGCTGTAAACCAGCGGCGGGAACCCACCGCCATTCGGCTTTATCGAGAGTCTTGGATAAAGCAGAATTCAGATCGATTGGTTGTACAATCGGTTAAAAATGGTCCTGAAGATCCGGGTCCACTTAACTCGCAAATGCTTGTAATACATTCACTTTCTACTATGCGAGGGCTTTCGCCAGATTATTTGAATCGATTTGTTTCTTATGTTGATACCTTGCTCTGGCTTGATCAGGCGGGTAACGATATGCAGCCAACTAAACCTAAAAAGAGCAGAGCGAAGCCAAAGCGTGCAGCTAAGAGTTCTGGTGCTGCCAAGAAGTAAGTACCCATAAAATCAAGCGGCTAAAAATTAAGCTATTCAAAATAATGCCTATTAATAAATCCGTTAATTCAGTTAACTATTTTTTGGCGTATTGAGGTCTCCGCTCCTATACTTGTATCTCCTATTTTAAGATATTTTGTTGTGCAAAGCGCCTTACTTGCACAGATAATTGCATGGAGAAGCACTATGAGATACACGCTGTCGGGTATTAAGTACTGGTTAGTTATCAGTATTGGTTTTTTGTTTATTCTGAGTCGGCCGTTATATGCAGCAATTGCAAAAGATGATACGTACACGATAGATCCGAGTCAGGGGTCGCAGCATCTTGTCGTGGCGTACAATGACAATATTTTTCTCGATTCTGAGGCGTCAGTTGATGCGGCAGAAATTACTTCTATTGGATTGTTGAGTGATCCTTCTGCCGGAACGATTGAAATAAATACGACGGATAACCTATCGGTAAATTTCGTCCCGAATCCATCATTCCCCGGTGGTTTTGTATCGTTCGAGTATACGCTAAAAGACCTTTTGGGAACCGATGTGGGGAGGGTGGATCTCAATATTCTTTCTTCTGATGTTGGAGCAACATTGACAGCGAATAATGATGCTTATGTTTCTACGGGAGGGCGGGTATTGATTTACCCGATCGAAAATGATTTTTTCCCTCAGGGGGTTAGTGAAGACGGTGCAACGATAACATTTGATGAGAAAACTGGTCCAGGAGGAACCATCGTTGCGGACGCCTCAGTTGCAAATCTATTTATTTATACGCCTCCTGCGGATACGAGCCAACTTGATGGCCTTGATGAATTTTTTTATACACTCACAACCGCAAATGGTCTGATGAGTGACATAAAAGGGAGGGTGTCGGTTACTTTTGATACGTCACTCTCGCAATTAGAAAATGGGGCTGAACTAACGAAACAACAAAGCGTTGGTGCCGCATTAGATGTAGCTTGTGCTATTAATGATGGAAAAGGGGAAGGGGCGGATGCAACGTTCACTTCTACTTGTGCTTCATTAGAGGCATTACCCGCAGATGAAATTCCTGATGCATTAAATCAATTAATTCCCGATCAAGTTGGCCAACAAGCCAACGATACTCACCAAATTGGTGCCGCCAACGTGGACAATATCCAGCAGCGTATTAGTAATTTGCGTGCAGGAAATCAAGGGGTCAGCTTTGCAGGGCTAAGAGCCGTTATTGGTGGTAAAACATTAGCATTAGGTGACATTATTGATAGTGAGATGCGCGGCGGTTCTGCGGGTGACGATTCTTTTAAAGGTAGTAGGTTCGGTGCATTTGTTACAGGGTCAATTACCACAGGTGACAAGGATGCTGCTGATGGTTTGGACGGTTATGAATTTGATTCCCAAATGTTAACGCTGGGTGTTGATTATCGGGTGAGTAATACCGTGTTCGTAGGTGTGGCATTAGGCTTAGGTGATACTACCAGTGAATCTGATGCAGGACGTTCAGAGTTTGATAGTGATACGTTCGGTGTTTCTTTTTATGGTAACTGGTACCCAAGGAAAAACGTTTATGTCGATTGGGTAGTGGGTTATTCGGGTAATGATTACGACAGTACTCGAAGGGTTAATTTTGGATCTGGAGTAACGGCTGTGAGCTCTGTGGCGAGTGGTGATACAGAAGGGCACCAGGTAAGTCTTAGCTCTAGTTTGGGTTGGGAGACCTCGATTAATAAATGGATGATTACCAGTTACGGTCGGGCGGGATATATAGAATCCACAATGGATGGTTATGATGAAGCAGATAGTGCTGGCTTGGCATTGTCTATTAATCAGCAAATTGTGAGAACAGTTCCCATTTCTCTTGGTGCAAGTGTTGAACGTGTTTTTAGCGTACCGTTTGGCGTGTTGATACCTCAAATTAATATGGAATGGGTAAAAGATTTAAATGACGGTGAGCGTAAGGTTACTGCAGCGTTTGTGAATGCACCTGATGCGGGATCGTTTACATCAAGCACATCTACACCGGATAGTGATTATATTGAAACATCACTCTCATTAACGGCGTTATTTAAGGGAGGCATGATGGCATTTGTGCGATATGGGACTGAGTTATCACATGATGATTACAGTGTTTCTACCATTGAAGCGGGTGGACGTATGGAGTTTTAACGACAACAAAACTCTATAAACCCATTAAATAGTGTGAAGGATAGAAACAATGAAACAACAAATTTCGAAACAGCAAATCATGAAGCAACGAACGTTTTTAAAGCTCAGCGTACTATCAATTTCAGTGTCAATGTTAGGGCTTATGGCAACATCAGCAAATGCCGATGTTGGTGTGGCTATTACTGGTGGTACAACGGGCCTTGGTGGAAGCATTACGATTCCGGTGTATGGTGATTATTTGAATCTTCGAGGCACATTACATCGGTATAATTTTGATACAGATTTAGAAGAAGATGGGGTTGATTACGAAGCCGAATTAGATTTGGAAAACTACGGCTTATTATTGGATTGGCATCCATTTGGTGGCGGTATTCGTTTAACTGCAGGCGTAATGTCTTCAAGAAATGCAATCTTGGGTACTGCAGTTCCTACAGAGCCAACAGAAATCGGCGATGTGACGTTTACCCCAGAACAGATTGGAACTCTCCATTTAAAAGCCAAATACAGTAATTCGATGTCCGGGTATGCAGGTCTGGGTTGGGGTAATGCTGCTTCACGAGAAGACCGCTTTACCTTTAGTTTGGATATTGGCGTGATTGTTACCAGCCCATTTGAAGTGGAATTGTCAGCGAATAGCCCTATCGGCAGTGCAAGTCCAGCGACTCGGTTACAGTTGTTAAAGGAGCTAAGAACGGAAGAAGAAAATCTAGAAAAAGATTTAGAAGACGTTGAAGCATGGCCAGTGATTAATGTAGGTATTGGTTTTCGTTTCTAGTTATTCACTTCAAAATATAGTGTGATAATATGATGGGGTAATATTTTATACTGCTATCAGTATTTCGCCCTGTGTTGCTTCGCTAATTTGCTTTCTGTACGATGAGCCCTTTGGGTTCATCGGAACAGGGCGTTTTATGGCACACCTTCCTTTTGTAGATTTTTGTGTAATAAAAAAAATAACGCTAATGTTGCGTCATTTTTTAGTACTTATTTCTATGGCTTTGGTCGTTACTGGTTGTGCACCGCGACCTGACCCAGACAGTACGGCTGAAATGGCGAGGGTATATGGTGAATGTACCTACGCTATAAACACATCAATGCTGGGGCTGTCGGTTATTGATAGTTCAGATCAGCGTCATCAGATGATTCAACAGATTGTTGATGAATTAATCAAAACCCGCTACAGCAATTTTCCGTGGAAAGTTCACGCCCAAGTATTTGATCACCCTGTACCGAATGCCTTTACCACTGGGGGGGGCTTTTTGGCCGCTTTTAGTGGCGTTTATGCGATGGCTGATGATGAGGCTGCATTGGCGGGTGTGATAGCGCATGAGTTATCACATATGGCAACCATCGACACGATGGAAATTGCACAATACTTAGAGCGAATGTTAGCGTTACGCATACAACAAGGTGGCCTTGATGAAGAGTATGAAGTAGGCACTGCGTTAAAAACCGTGGTCGATTTTTGTCTGGCAATTCCAGGTTTGGTTAACCCTAAGTGGAAAAACGATTTAATCGTAGAAGACAATGTTGAGATAGATGAAATCTACGGGGATAAGGCTGTTCCACATATTCCATACACTTACAGTCAAGATCCAGAAAGCGCTTACTACGTATCACTGCGTGACCCTGAAGGGCAGGCGTTAAATAGTTCGTGTAATCAGGGGTATGATGAAACGGATCAAAATGAAAATGATGAATTTATTGTGATAAACCCTGAATATTATCTGACAACGTACCCCGATGCAGCGTCACTGCCTCCTATACCGGATGGTTTGGGCGGAGGTCTTGGCGGATTGCCAACAGCAGAGGTACTTTGGAAAGCGGATCCTTGGCTGCAGTTTCAGCAAACGGCATTTATGCGTTATGCAGAATGTCAGGCTGATGAGGGTAGTATGTTGAACTTATTTGCGAGTGGGTATGATCCGCTAGCGTTAAACCAGTCGTTTTCACGTATGTTAACAATGTTTGAAATGGATGAAAAAAGCAGTGATTGGCGTTTTATCAATCACCCTTCATTAGGGCAGCGGATTGAAGATAATCGAGCATTCATTGCGAATAATAGTGATGAATTACCAACGATAGCTGAGATTGAGCAGTCAGACAGTCCCTTTCATTCCTACGTTGCCCTTACGAGTCAAGTTGCATCGTTTGAGACCGCTAGGGACTCAGCAAGAGAAGCGTTGTTTGGGACGGCTGATGTTGCAGGTGTAGCATCAAAGGATATAGCTGTGAAGAATGTAGATGTAATTGATGACAAACGCTTAGATAACTTTATGCCGATAACAGTAGCTGATCTTGCCCTCGTTTTAATAGAGGAGTTTTCAAAGCACAAACAAATAGCTGGGAAAAGCACCTTAGGGAAATCTAAGGGTGATACTCAATGTGATGTTTTTTCTGCGGTGTATAAAAAGTTAACAGGCAAAGATAGCGTTGCTTGTTTGTCAGTGGATTAAGAGCAAAGTATTTGCAAAAGGCGCGTCGAATGATAGAGATAACTGTTCGGCGGATCTCCATTCAACGGATATTTAATTATCCGCTGAATGGTTACGAATAAATTAGTTCGCTTTCTTCAAAAAGCAGGTTAATAGCACGATACGCGTTCCGTTAACGCGACCTTCAATATGTTCTGGGTTTGATGTAAGAGAGATGTTCTTTACGGTGGTGCCCCGCTTTGCGGTGAAGTTGGCACCCTTTACCACTAAGTCCTTAATGAGCGTTACCGTATCGCCTGTTACTAGCGTAGCGCCATTGCTATCAACACAGGGTGTGTCATCTTCGTCATTGTTTTCCGCTTCACCAGATTCTGCCCACTCACGAACATCATCCTCTAAATACAGCATATCTAATAGGTCTTGCGCCCAGGCTTCAGCAGAGGAAAGTTGCTTGAGTTGTCGCCAAGCCATCACCTGAACAGCGGGCTCTGGTGTCCACATGCTGTCATTTAGGCAGCGCCAATGGTTTGCATCGTTAGGCGCGCTTCCCTCAATTTGCGTTTTGCACGTCGCACATAGCATTACACAGTGTTCTGCTGTCACTTCGGTTACAGGAGGGATTTCATAAACGGATAAAGCGCTATTGGAGGCGCAGAGTTCACATTTTGAATCACAACGAGCGATAAGGGTTTGTTCAATTGTCATGGTAGAGGCCTTTCATTAAGTGGCGTGCATTATGCCAATATTTGGGAACAATTAAACAATGACGGGATTGGCTCATCGAATGTTGGCTTCATAGAATAGAGTAAGGGTAGATAGAAGGGTTACTTGACTAAAAAGTACCCGGGGGTTTTAGCCAGTTTTTTGTGCTGCCAGAATAAATGTCTACTACTTTAGGGTTATTTGTGAATGTGCAGTCATTTTTTTGTAACCAGTTTGTGACAAATTGTTAAGTCACTAATCTATTGATTTATAGAGTAAAAGTGTTGTAATTTGTACGCTTGTACAACGACTTCTTGATGAATTATGCAATAGATTTGCAAAAAGTTCTCAAATTACCCTTTTTGCCTGATCAATTTATCGGTAAGCTGTATGCATGTGTACAAGTTAGTACCATTATGCTAAAAATAGCATCGATCAAAAAATAAGCAAAAGCACGAAAGAACGGCTAAAATAAAAACAATAAAATGCGTTCGCTACTTTTCGCATAATGATTTGCATGGCTATCTCACATAGCTATCTCGCATGATCATATAGCAATGTACCGACCAAAATTTTACCTTGTCATTGATGCCAACCATACGGTCACACTGTGACCGTACAGTACTCTTACGTGTTAACGCCAACGAAGGAGAGGGTAATGTTCACGCAACAGCGTCAACACACACAGCGTATGACTTTTTTAGTAGCAGCCTGCCTAGTGGTATGGCTAGTGATACTTCCGTCTACCAGTCATGCGGTGCTTACTGATAGCCTAGGGATAGGTAATGCAAAAGCGATAAGTTTAGGTCATGCGGTGACGGCAGATCCACCGGGGATAGATGCTATTCACTTTAACCCAGCGGGTTTGGCTAAGCTTAAAGGGCGGCAGCGGCAGCTCAAAGTGATTTCAGGGGCGTTTAATATCGGAATGGAAATGGGTGGTTATGATGGAGAACGAGAATATTTTTTAGGACTAGTTAAAGACGAAATCGGAGCAACAGGAGCGGTTGTGGATGCCGATTTTCTATTCGATGAGTCATTAAATTCTACCAGTGAAACGGAGGGTGCTTCAATGATGATGCCGTTTTTTGGTATGACGGATTTACCTGTGCTGTTGTTTCCATTAGGAGGCGCATCTTATTCGGCACCAGAAAGCAATATTACGTTTGGTACTAATGTTTACACACCAATGGCAATGGGTTTTTATCGCGCTGACGATGACCCTGGTCGATTTATTGGTCAGCGTATGTCGTTTATGATGTTGACCTACTTTTCTCCTTCAATCGCTATTCAGGTGAATGATGAGCTGTCTATCGGTGCATCGATTAATTTTAATTATGTGGGGGTTGGGTTTGAGTTGCCATTTCGTTCGCCCCATGCTGGAATTTGGGCGCTAAGACAGTATCAGGAGCTGGCAAATTGCGATGCTGACCCCGTGTTTCCAGAAGGTGGCTTAATACCTGACTTATGTAACCCTTTGCGGCCCTACGATGTCATTGGCACATTATCTTTTGAAGTGGAAAAAGAATTAGCTTTTGGGTTTAACATGGGTTTTTTATGGGAGCCTACCCCATGGTTCGCTTTGGGCATGGTTTATCAGTCGCCGGTATCTATGGATATGGAAGGGGATTATCAATGGGTGAACGGCGATGGTTGGAATAATTTCATAGCCCCTTTGCGTGAGAATGAAGTATCAAAAGCTGCATTGGATGCCATTGGTATTAAAGGGAATGCAACTTCTGAAGGTACAGCCTCTTTAGATATGACGTATCCGGAGCATTTTTCAATGGGTGTGAGTCTACAGTTAACACCTCGTTTTAAAATTAATGTTGATTACAAATTTACTGCATGGTCTGAGTGGGCAGCCATCCCCGTCGAGTTTTCAGAAAACATTGACCTTCTAGCACTTGCTTCTGTGGTTCCTGA
>CAJXZM010000054.1 GCA_913063125.1 uncultured Gammaproteobacteria bacterium
GCCGCAGGGGTGTTGCTGCCTGGTCCCGGAAGAGCTTACAAGGAAGGTGCAGAGCTTGGGCTAGGTGTTACAAAGGGAGTACCTGATTCAACAGTTATTTGTAGGGGCGGTACTTGTAAAGCTGATTTGTTTACAAACGGAAATGGTGTAACTACAGACGCTGCCGGTAAGCTTTCTGGAGTGTCAACCGGGATTGGTGATTCTGTTGCGGCAGCTTCCAAAAACATCCCGCACAAAAAGGTAGGGGTTACCACTGTTGGTGATATTCGTGCAGCAGGAGGAAAGGTTGTGAATGATCGTGGAAATCATGCCAATGTTTCTGGGATTACGGCGGAGCAAGCAGCAGGGTTGTTTAAAAATGTCGTGAAAAACCCAAACAAATAATTATTAGGAACTAAGCCGAAATGCGAATATATGCTGATTTTAATGGTGTTGAGGAATATGGTTCTGATTCGAAAATGCTGTGTTTGAATCTTACTGGGTATGGCACGTTAGCGAGCCTTAGTTTTCATCAGATAGCCTTAGAGGAGGGGCAGTTTTTGGAGTTGGCTGACTTTGATGGCTTAAGTGTACAGGTGATAGTTTTTTTTGATAAAGAACGAATGTCGAAAAACTGTTCTGGCTGGTTTGCTAAATTTCCAAAAGAAGATATGTCTGAGGGCGAAGAACTAGGTCATGATTTCAATACTCATTTGTGTTTTAAATGTAGAAAGAATATGAAATCGCACCTTGATGCGGTGGGTCGCCAATTTAACGAAGAGTGCCCATTTTGCGGCACCTCTGTGATGTACCCTATGTCTGCTCCTTAATTTTTAATACTAATCAAAAGTATAATTAGCCCCGCAATTGCGGGGCTAATTATTTCTAGCCACTAATCTGAGCGATACGCTTGGTCTCATGCTTTAAAATCATCCCTTCCAGTAACGCCTTCACAATCTTTTTTTCTTCAGGGTCAAAACAGCTAACCGCTTCAAACTGTAAGCGTAAGTTTTCATCAGGCCCTCGTTCGTCTTTATCAAAAACTAGCATATCTGCACTAATATTGAGCGCAATAGCTAGTCGTCGAATAACATCAAGTGCGGGCTGTGTCTCTCCACCTTCAGGGGGAGCGGAGTATACATGAATGCGTTAAGTTGACAGTACTGTTGGTACGCTTACGGATTTACTAAATTTGTTGTAATTGTTTTGTCATGAATTCAGTCCAAACTCTATTTTGTTAACTACAAATGGATGAGGTGGCTTCGAATTGAAAATTATCATAGATGGACCTAGTGCAAATGCTTGGCTTCTTGAACTTAAGAATGTCTCAGTTGATGAGGTTGAAGTTTCTGAACAGATTCGATTGGCATCAGACATTGCAAAGAAATATATCGGAAATCATCTCCCAAATATCAAGGATGAGCTTAAATATGGTTCGGGTTATATCCTAATTAAAGGTGTTCCAATTGATTTGGAAACGAGTGGTGTTGATCCCAGGTTGGAAACTAAAATCGAGTGTCCATCCATATCAGAGCTTAGTCTCTTGGGGATCACTGCTGCTTCTGGGCTGAGGCCATTTTCATATGCTCAAGAAAAAATGGGGTCTTTAGTACATGAGGTTGTCCCAAAACCAGATTGCGGGAATTCTGTATCCAGTGATGGTTTTGTGGAGTTTAAATTGCATGCAGATGGTGCGTATTTGAATCGAGCAATCAGGCCAGAAACATTATCGCTAATGTGTTTAAATAATGATGCACAAACCAAGACAAATTTGATCTTGATAGATGACGTTGTCCATGGAATGTCGAGGAACGATGTAGATATTTTGTCTTCCTTGAACTATATGCACGTCTCTCCAGAAACATTTGGTTTTGGTGTTAAATCGAAAAAAATAAAAAGCTCGATCATAGATAGGGTTGATGGTTCATGGGAGGTTAAAGTTGCCACTCACAACACGGAACCTTGTGGTTTCGAAGCTGAGTCAGCATTGACCCGATTCATCCATATGGCCAATTCGAAAGTCAATGCTATATCCTGGGAGCCTGGTGATTTTGTTATATTCAGTAATCTTAGATGTCTGCATGGAAGAGGAAGTATCTCGGGCAGGCGGTGGCTTAAACGCTGTTATGGATCTCGTAATATGGTATGTGGTAGTGTCGTCGATCTAAATGACAGTGTTGTGTAGATAATTATATGTTAGAAAATAGGAGTAGGGGCGTAAAGTGGATTTTATTGATGTTCTAGTTAAAGTTGTTTTCCTGGTGTTGTTGTCGCTGTTTGGGTTTTATATCGGTAGAAAAAAAGATATCGATTCTAAAGATCTTTCTACCTTGTTGGTGTATTTTATTTCGCCAGCAGTTATTTTTGTTTCTGTATTTAATTCCCCGGTAGATGAGGGCTATTTCCATTTTTTGTTCGGGTCGTATGTTTTATGCACTATTGTATCTTTGGTGGCGCTTTTCGTCGGGAGGCGGATTTGGAATGACGGAACAGCCTATCTGTTTGCGTTCGCGGGTGGCACTGGCAATACCGGTTATTTTGGTCTTCCTATCGCCATTGCAATATTTGATGAAAAGGGTGCTGCAATAGCGGTATTTATTATATTGGGTGTAAATCTATACGAGTTTACGGTTGGGTATTTTTTGGCATCTAGAGGGCAAGGGACAGTTAAAGAGAGTCTCCTTAAAATATTGGGGGTCCCGACAGTGTATGTGTTTGTCTTTGCATTAATCTTGCGCGGATTAGATATTGAACTAAATGAATCACTAATTTCAAGTATGTCGGGTTTTAAAGGGGCGTATAGTATTCTAGGGATGCTGATAATTGGTCTAACGTTATCGAAAATGAAATCATTTGAATTTGACCTAAAGTATATTTCTTATTCGTTACTCTGGAAATACGCAGTGTGGCCAGTTATTGGCGTTACTCTAATTAGTGTTTTTTCAGGGAGTCTGAATCACATTGAGAAATCAGTTATCATATTGATGTGTGCAGTTCCTATGGCAGGCAATGTGGTAATAATTTCTAATGATTTAGGTGTTCACCCAGAGAAAGCGGCTACGGCTGTTATGGCAAGCACTATATTAGCGAGTTTGAGTGTGCCATTAGCGATTACCTTCTTGTAGTTGCGGTTGTACTTTAATGCTGTGGAGGCAATACCCGATAAAGGATACTGTCAACTTACCTTTGTCTAAACGTAAAAATCCTGGCGAAAGTGGTTGTTGAACCATTCTTTAATGAGGGTGTTTTGGACTAAGTTAAAGCAATAATAAAAAGGTTTGAACCTATTTGGGAAGGTTGTCAAAGGCGTAGGCATTAATTTTTACGCTTGATAAGCCCCTGTGTGCCTACAAGGCAGATTTCAATAGGGTAAATTGTTTGAGCTTCGCGACTATTTACCGACATATTTTTCAATGATGAGTAGATCTCTTTTCTGATCCAAATATTCTGATAATTTTCGATTGAATTGATCGCGTATATTTATGTCATGAAAACCGACGCATGCCTTGACTGGTGGAATGACCGCATGGGTTTGAAATACCGATGTGTCTCTATTTTTATCGTTTATTCGGTAAAAATAGTTGAAAATATAGTAGTCTACAACAACAGCGGAGTATCGTCCTCTTAGTAGAAGTTCAGGGAACTTTTCCATCGAGTAAGATTCTCTATATTCTGATTTTTTCGATACCCGAATAAAGTCAGTTCCAAAATATCCGGTAGCGCCTTGAAAGGTAATGACCTTGTGATCCGCTAAATCTAAAATTCTATTGATTTCATGCTGGCTGCTTTTTAAAGTAAATACTGTAGGTTTGTATGTGACAGTAGGTGATGATACGTAAAATCCAGGTCGATCTTTTTCATAAAAAGTGGGAGTAACTGCATCAATTCTTCCGAGTTCCACATCAAGTTTACCTCGTGCCAGACTGGAATATCTTATAGTGACGCCATAGCCTAGTTCCCGTAAAACTTCTCGTGCTATTTCAATATCAATGCCACCATTTGTTTCTTGAATCATATGGGGTGGCGCGTCATCGCTGGATATAACCAGCTCTTGAGCATGGCATACGCTTGAAATAAAAAGCGAAATGAATATAAACAGAGGTATCTGTGTGAACATGGATATTCCGTTAGGTTATAATTCACTGATTTTTGAGTATTACAGGGGAGGGTTCTAATCGTAATTATAACATATACATTCTGACGGAGCGTTAGACGCAGCTTTTCAACTCGTGGTTTGTTTATCTAACAATAAGTTGAGTTGCTTTAAGTCCATATCCAATATGCCACTGCACTTTGATATTTGGAACCAGAAGAGTATTTCTCGCCCAGAAGCTGTTGTTGAATTGAACATATTGCCCTTTTTGTCATCTCATCATGCCCAGGGTATTGGTAGGAGTCTCATTGAAGAGACGTTACCCTTTGTGAAATATCAATTAACGAAACAGGATTCGGTGCTTAAGCATATAACGGTTACCACCAGAGCGGATAACCATGCTCAAAAGTTGTACCGGAATACGCTGGGTGCTGAAGTAGAGGCTACCATTAGCAACCTGTATTCTTCTGATGAAGTGTTTATGGTTGCTAGGGATGTAACGGTTTGATCGTGTATAGTAAGCCCTTGTAGCTATCCACTGCAGGGGGTTTTTGCTATCTTAGGAGGTAAATAGGGCATAGGTACTCATGACATGGACATATCCGAATTCTTAGATGCTGCGTTGATGGTGCTAAAACGCGGTGACGTTAAACTTGCCAAGCAATTGGAAGGTATTGCTAGGGAGAAGAATGACCCTTACTACTATTCAAACCTTGGTTTCATGTATGAACCGATTGAGAATGCTTCGATTGAGTATGAAAATAAGAAAGTAATCGACTCACAAGTGCAAAGCACAGCTCAGGTATGCAATGAATTGCTTGAGAATTTGGATAACCTTCAAGAAATTAAAGATGGGGTTTCTTCACAGCACTATTATTCATTGGCCTTAAAAGGGTTTCAGAAATTGGCTGAGGATGGTGATACAGACGCCATGTCAGCCCTTTCTGACATGTATGGATACGGAATGGGGGTTGTTGTTGACCCTTTGGAAGCAAGATACTGGCTTGATCGGTGTTATCTTACGAAACATGGAATGACGTTTGATGAATGGGAGAAGGGTTCTAGGTGATGTGTCAATGAAGCGCAGGGTAAGATAAAAAAGTTAATGGATGTCATCAATGGATAGTGAAGTATATCAAACACCAGCGTCTCAACTGGATGAAAGCAACGGTAGCACTGGGCAAGAAAAGGCATTCAGGCGTTTTATCTGGACTTCTTTGTTGTTGGTGGCCAACCTAGTTATGGCTGGCGCAGCGTGGGTTCTGATCGCTTATCAAGGGGTAGATGAGTATTTGTTCGAAATGCTTGGGTATGTTTGGATGGTTATTCTTCTGATGTACTGTGTCGCTGCGGGTATGTTTGTGAAACAACTCGGCAAGCGCGGTCTGTTATGGGGAATAATGATTGCATTTCTTCAGCCCGTTAGCGTGATTGTTAGTTACCTTATGATCTTGAGGTTAAGCCACAAGAATCGTTGGTTTAAAAATGATCAAGGTTAGGTATGTATTTTGGATCGTATTTTGTGCTGGCTCAGCATTTATTATCGGTTCAAAAATGATGTATATTTATCCTTTGTACACTTTGGTATGGATAGTATCAGGTCTGCTGCTGGGGATTCTGTTGGCGTGGTTATTCGAGCTTCGTAAAAAACGATAACCGATGGGCGCTTACGGTTTCTTGTTTTCGCTTCATTGACTAGGCTCAAGTGTAGGCTTTGCACGTTGGGCTAAGGTAAAAGCTTTGCTGTTTTTTTGTGGCCGAAAATAATAAGGATGAGGTGGACTTACCCAGGGTAAACTTGACTGTACAGGCCATTAAGCTTCCGATTACGGTGTCAATTTTGTATAATCATCAACCCGTAACCTAATGTAGTAGAGATATGAATATAAAGAACATAATTGGTATTTTTTTTGTGGCGTTAATACTACAAGGCTGTGCGACCAAGTATACCAAGAAGGGTAGTAATGGCGGATACACGGATAGGCCTCTAAGTCGATATTCTCACTTTATTCGTTATGATTCTGGCTTTATGGATAGTTTACTTGGGTCACTAGAAGGCCTTCAGCCATTGTGGATGCAAAGAGCTAAAGATCTTTGTAAAGGAGATGAGTTTTACCATCAAATTAATGCGAAGAGGGTTGGAAAGCAGCTGGGGGCGTTTTATCGAGGTCATCCGGTACTCTACGGAGTCGCATATTGTAATGCGGAATTCGTTGATACTCGGCAACATGCTAATGAAGATCAATTTATCCCTTATAAAGAGCTACCTTATAGCGTTTTTTCTTATGATGAAATAAGCCCGTTGTGGTCTCTTTTTGTCGCAAAAGAATACGGTAAACTGGAGGATGAAGTAGGTCGAATGTATGATTCTTATTTGAATGGTGAGCTCAGTGAGGTTGAAATAGCGGGATTTCTAAATACGTTTTCTCGTCTAAATTCTGTTTCAGAAGAGGGCCTGTCCGAATGGGTTTCTGCGTTCCCACAATCATTTTTAGCTTTATATTCTCGTGCAGTCTTTTACAGTACTAAGTCTTGGGGTGAGCGAGGAACTGCGCTTTGGGTAGATGTTACTGCCAAGCAGAAAAAGGGTTTCTTGAGGTATGGAGAGTTAGCAAAATTCGACATTGAACGCGCCATGAATATTGAGGCGGATTTCTCTCTACTCCATAGTTTAAAAATAACCGTATATACAGGGAATAAGTCTGACGACTTTTTAGTGTCTGAAATGTTCGACAATGCGCGTAAAATATCCCCGGAGTCTATTGGAATTCACGCTGCATATTTTCGTCACTTGCTTCCACGTTGGTATGGGTCGAAAGGAGAAATGAGATCATTCATAGGCTCTTCAGTAAACCGGCATGAATCTCTTAGAGTGTTAGAAGCCTTGTATTTGGCAGAAGAAGGTGACCAGTTTCTTTTTAAGAAGAAGTACAAAATGGCTCTTGGAAAATACAATGAAGCCATAAAAATAGGGCAGTTCGCGAACATTTATAACCGTAGAGGGCAGGTTTTTAGCGAGCTTGGACGATATGTGGATGCCATAGATAGTTATGCAATTGCAGTGGCAATGTCTCCCTATTACGATTCAGCTTACGAAGGTTTAGCCAATACATTATTGAAACAAGGTGACTACCTCGGAGCACTAAAAGCTTCTATGTATTTGACAACTGTCAATAGCGAAAACTCTGGGTATTTCGAGTTTCAAGGAGACCTTTTCTATGGGATGCGAAGATACGATGATGCGCTGGTAAGCTACAAAAATGCCTTAGCGTTATCTTCAAAGAAGGCAAAATATAAGCATAAGATTAAGTTGACGGAGTATCAAATAGAGGTAAGAAAAGAAGGAGAAAGTCTTGAAGGTTTGGAGCGAATTATCTAGGGTTTTGCAAAATATTCTGTAATGACTGAATAAATCAAACGTTCAGAAGGTTCCCGTCCAGTATCGGTGAGGCGTTGTGAGCGTAATTAAGGTAAGAGTTTGCGTTCAATATAATTGGATGACTGTTCTTCTTGCTGTATGGATGTGTATATTGGTTGTTGTTTCTGAAATTAATGAAAGGAAAGGGAAGTAAATGTATAAAATTTTATTGGTAGTTATTGTCTTACTGTTATCTGGTTGCGCGAGTGTTACTACGGGGCATTTTTCCTCCCATCCTGATTTAAGAAAAGAGTTGGATGCAAAGCAAGGAGTTTTGTTTGGGAGCTTTTCAAGGAACGGGTTGGGCTTGCAATATGGAAGTCAGTTGTTTTTCTTCAAAAATGTTGAAACGGGAAAACAGTATTTGATTAATTCACTGCATAGGTTTGTTCCCTTCATTGAAAGAACCGGTGATGATTTTTCAGATACAACTTCAAAAGGAGCTGTTTTTGCATTTGTATTGCCGGCAGGGGCATATACATTTAATAAATATCATCTTTCGTATGCTAGCGGAAATGGGCATGTAAGCTGGCAGTCGGACGTTCCATATTCGGTTCCATTCGTGGTGTCTCCGACTAAGATTAACTATGTAGGGGAAATACGAATAGAACCAAATTTAGGGAAGAATTTGCTTGGGATGAAGGTTTTGAATGGAGGTGTTTGGTTTATTGAAAATAAATTTGCGAGAGATAAGGAGATATTAAAAAAGAAATTCCCCGAAATGAGTATGGGTGAGGTTTCCGTAATCGTACCTACGGAGCACGAAATATTTACTGATTTTATTGTGTTGCCATCTAATTTAGATTGATACTGTCAACTTAACTCAGTCTAGGTCCAAACTTCAGCGCAGATCATTGATAGGTTTATGTAAGTCTTGTTGCTCTGCCCATTAAAGTATTTGGAATACCCGTCATAAATCGAGTTGTTAGGCTTTTGGTTGTAGGCAAATTATTAATTTAAGGGAGTTTGGTGTAAGTAAACTGCTGTTAAGGAATGTACCTATCAAAGTCTTTTCAAAATTTCAGTTTAAAGGGGGGCGTCAGGCCAGTAGGGGTAACTCCTGCGTGCTGACAGAGACAGAATAGGATTAAAAGACTGTATGGAAAATGGTACGAGCGATTTCCTTATTGACGTATAAACATTCTTTGCATTTGAGGGATGCAACACTTTTTAGAGAGTAGAAGTGCTGTATCTTGCTCTGCTCGAAAAACAAAGGATGTTTATTATGAAACAACAGTGCCTATTTCTCCTCCTATTAACGGCAACCTGTTTGTCGGGTTGTAATCTAACGATTGAGAATTCTGGCGGAGGAGTTGTTACCAGCGATTCAGGCAGTATAAACTGCGGTGAGCAATGTGTTGCCAGTTACTCTGAACAAACTGAAGAGCATTTAGTGGCAACACCGTTGGTAGGCTTTGAATTTCATCACTGGGAAGGTGTTTGTGATGGCGCTATAGAATGTTTCATAAACATGAGTGACCGCTCTGGTCATAAGTCCGTAAAAGCCATTTTTACGTCGGTTAATTTCAATGGGATCACAATTGCCCCAATCCTGGATCAAGTTGCGCTACAAGGGACGATCTACCAGTATCAGCCAACATTAGTCACTGCAAACGATGTGGTATGGCGAAAAGAGTATGGGCCAGATCGGGTCTCAGTTGATGCAACAACAGGGGAAGTGGCTTGGAATATTGCAGCAGACCTACCCGATGAGAGTTTTCACATTGGAGTAAGAGCCCTTGATGCACAGGGAAACTCAGCAATAGAGACATGGATAGTCACCATAGGAAGTAAGAATAATCGTTTATATGTGGGCGAAAACGAAGCTTACTCAACCGTCGCTGACGCGGTGAGAGCAATGGGTTCTGGTGATACCGTTATTATTAAAAACGGCACCTATACCGGCGAGAATAGTGAGTTTATTAATGCTAATGAAGGTGGCGCCATGCCACCTTCTGGCTCAGACGCAGCTTATAGCACGATTATGGCGGAAGACCCGGGTCGCGTTATTTTTGATGGCCGGGGTGTTAATAATAAAATGTTGCATATTTACGGGAGTTATAATGAGCCCGATGACTGGGGAAGCACTACACTAAAATCTACGTCTCGCAATTATATTGCCTTAAAAGGAATTCATGTTCATAACACATTATCCTCGGGGATACGTATTGCATCTTTACATCACGTAAAGCTTATTGATATGGCATCCTCTGATTCTGGTCGAAATGCGGAGTGTGGTTTTACGGGAACAAGCTGCGGCACTACCAACATGTACATTACTCGTGCTCACCATATTCTGTTAGAAGGCGCATACACTTGGGGGCATGCGCGATACCAGATTATTTTTCAAAAGGCGAGGGATGCTGTTGTGCGACGAGCCGTGTCGCGAATCGACGCTTATATAGGGCGTGAACCGGTCGGTGTTTTTCAAACGTATTGCAGTAAAAATATTGCTTGGCAAAATGTTATTGCTATTGATAGTGATTCGAAACGGTTTTGGGTCCGACACAGTAATCTAGGTAATTCATTTGGTTTTGCCGCAACAGGTTGTCAGGTATACCCAAAAGATAGCGAGTACCATTCAAGCATCGCAATCAATAATGACCTACCGTTGACAGGAATTAATTTGGACAACGAAAATAATTCCCATTATGTCACGAACAGTATTGGGTGGGGTGGCGATATGACACGCTATAACTATGGAAATGGAGGTATCTCAAGTTATGTGGCGGGCGAGGGCTTAATTTATATGGATCGTATCACCATGGGGCGCGTACAGGTATCTCCTGGTTACGAAACCATTCCTGGCGGAAGTGGTCGAGGTTTTTTTTACCATAGAAATAATCCTCTCTATGTTAACAATTCCATTATTTATCAAATGGGCTGGAATGGATCTCAAGTGCAAGATCAAGGTCGGTTTGCATGGTCTAGCAGTCCAATGGTATTCACAAACAATAATATTTTTGGAAATGTTGGAGGTATAAACAATATCTCTGGCGATGTTAGTTTTAATTGGACATTAGAGAGTGATCCAACGCAGCATGGTTTGCGCTATTTACCTAGAGTGGAAGAAGGAACTGATCTGTTCAATGCAGGCGCCAATAATACATCGTTAGGAGCTACGATTATTCATCGGCTTGGTGTATCGGGCACTTTTCGTGGTGAGATAGGTTGGGATGAGCTACAGCCAGCACTATTGTGGCCTTTCCCTCATGAAGCCATTATTAAGGAAAAATTTGCGAATTATAGCTATTCAGGTCCTACACGAAGTGGTGTAGAAGGAACGGTAGGTCCTGATGATGTGCTTTCTGGGGCAAGAGGTTTTGCAACAACGGGTGCCGGACTCTACGGTGGCCCCATCACGTTGACCTCTTATATATGGGAGCAGCTCGGTAATGCATGCCCTACGGATATCTGTAACTACAAGAAAAACTAAATACTAGCGTACCATACCTTGTTCCGGTAGGGGGGTAACCCCTATCGGAGCCGCTATAACTCCGCACCTATATTTACACGCTGCTCTGCTACTTCTACTGATGACAAAATTGCGAACTGACCCTGAACAGTTTTGAGCATGTCTGGGCACGTATTTGTGCGCTTCAATAACGTAACTTATTCACGATAACTAACCTTTCGCAATCCGGATTCCTCTGCAATAATTCCCTTACAGATTCGGAACAGACAAACATAACAACCACATAAAATACACACAGGATTATCATCATGGCTATTTACTTAGAAATTGAAGGCATTGAAGGAAACATCACAGCAAAGGGCTACGAGAAAATGATCGAAATCTCTAGCTTCAATTGGGGAGTAGGGCGCGCCATTTCTCAAAACGCTGGTCGCATGGCTAACCGTGAAGCATCTCGCCCTAGTATCAGCGAAATCACGCTGACAAAAGTTGTCGATAAAGCAACCCCTTTACTGGTTCAAGAATCAACTATTGGCACCAAGGGTAAAAAAGTACTTATTCATTTCGTGACAACGGGTGGCGATCAGTTAGAAGAATTCCTAACCTACACATTAGAAGATACACTCATCAGCAGCTATTCCATTGGTGCATCTGGTGACGGTGAGCCTGGTGAAACCATCTCTCTAAGTTTCTCATTGTTTGAAGTTGCTTTCACTGAAGCTGGTGAAACTAACGCGCGCAGCGGTAAAGGCCGATTTGGTTACGATATAGCTCAAGCGAAAAAAGCTTAACTATAAACCCTGTTTAAAACAGTAGGAAATACGCAATGAGACCTGATTATCAATCATTATCAAAATGCTTTTGTCAAAACATTGATGCTAGTGATACCAACGCTAAACCTAAAACCAGATTACTTGGTGGTAATACACCCAGTCAAATACAAAGCCCTATGCAGCTTGATATTGATGAGCAGGGTAACCTCACCATGAAAACCGCCACTGGCGGTTGGCAACAGGGGATGTGGGTGCATTATGAAGCGGCCAAAGCAACCTATGGCATCGCTCAACCCGGACAAATGTGGGCCGCTAGTGGTCCCTTTAGTGGCTGCCATCTTTCCATCGGTATTAAAAGTGGCAGTATATATGTAGCGCACATCGCCAAACCCGGTGATGAAGCGGAGCAGCAGTGGGGCGGCAAAGGGAATGGCTGGGAAGAATGGGGGCGAATTAAAATTGGTTTAGCGAAGCAAGGAGATCCGGTTTATCATAGCTCAATTGTCTTCGTTGATTGGTTTGGTGGTGCTTCGCCTGAGAACATTAAGATTACGCGGGTAGAATATTTATCACAGTGTATGGGTGGTATCGATAATGCTCCGATGAAAGTTCGGGAAGTGAAGCAAATTCCATTAATCAAAGCATCTAACTGGAAGTAGCTTTTAACCGGTTTCGTCGAAAATTTATGGGTTTACGAATACGTTAGGAGTAAACCCCGTTTCAGTTTTGAAGAAGCGAACAAAATTACTTTGGGTACTAAAGCCCAAGCGGTGGCTTATCTCCCCTTGAGACAAGCTGCCTGCTTTTAACCACTTGATGGCTTTATCCAGTTTAAATTGTTTATGGATGTGATTAAAGCTAGCATTCTCACTACTGAGTTTCCGCTGCAATGTCCTTTCGCTCACAGCCAATACTGACGCTACACTGCCCATAGTGATATCTGCTTTTTCAAATAGCCCGTCAATAACAACATATACCTGTTGCGCCAAGGTACTATCAACAACTTCTTTGAGTGACTCATCAAGGTAGGAGAACAGGTGTGATGCAAGCGCCGGGTTATGACCAAGAGACGGTTGTCGAGCCTTGGCTCCATCATATATAACAGAATTACTCTTTTGGCCAAATGCTACCTTACAACCAAAAAAATCGTGGAATGCTTGCTCATTCTTTGGAACGGGCCTCTGCATGCTAACTGTAATGGGATTGCTATAATCACTGGCTACTTTTCTAGTCAGTTCAACAATAGTCGCAAAGCTTGCATCAACGGCATAAATACAGATCCCTGGTGCATTTTTAGGCAACGAAAAATGAAAACCTATTCCGTCATCGGTACTTGTCTCAAGAATCAGGCCTGTTGAAACTGTTTGATAAAACTGTGTCAATCGCTGAACTGCGTCAAGTAAACTGGGACTGCTTGCCGCGGCAAGCGTAAATACGTCCATAGCATGATGTACAAAATCTGTCCCAACAATAAATCCAAACGCATCATTACCAGTTTGTGCAACAATCTTGTGCCAGAGTTCAGTGATTCGCTCTATCGGTAGCCTTGCCTGGTTTTTATCATCAGGGCTGAAGGCTACATCGCACAACCTAAACAATTGTTCAGCCTGCCCTGTGTGCTCGTCGAGTGCGAAGTACATAGATCGGACCCACATTGGGGAGCTTGACGATTCTGGTTTAAACATAGCCTCTTCACAATACGTAAATTACATTAAATTACCATTCTCACGATTTGTCGTAATGATGTCACTTTATATTGGAGCTGACACAATCTCAATCAAATTGGCGCTTTATGAATTAATTATGTCTGTCTTTGAATAACCAATGCCTAGCCTATCTCGTTATTCTCGGTACACGAACTAAGAATAACGACAATAAAGGCAAAGCCAATGAAACACTTAGATCTACCCAGCATAAAAAAACTCACACTAGGAATCGCGCTCGCTTGTAGTGCTGTGGCACCTTCATACGGCCAAACCAACAGCGAGCCACCGGTAAACAGTTTTCTCGCAGATTCTCCCTGGCCAATGTCTCACCGAAATTCATACAATCAAGCGTCTTCACCTCTACGTGGTATTGAGCCAGGCGACACTGTAAAAGTGGGCTTTAAACGCGCATTACCTTCAATAACACTAGCATATGCCAATGATTCTGTTGCATGGGGCTCTACTCTAGGGTCTGTGTACAAGGTGGATCTCAGTGGTTCATGGGTGAAAAAACTGGATACGCAGATAGGTCTACTGCCGGAAGACCCTATTTCCGGAGCCTACTCCTTAGTCGACCGAGACGGTAAATTCTATTCCCCAAGAGACCTAACCCTAACTCGATATGGGGATGCTATTGAAGGTGACCCAGAATCCAACATTGTAATAGAAGGCAAATTTGTAATCCCAGCAGAATACGTATCCGCAGAAGACGAGCACATTGTTGGCATGAATATGACCTATGACGGGCATATTGCTTTAGCCACTTCTGCAGGCTTAGTAATGACTGTAAGCCGAGACCTGACAAGCTTTAAAGCGGTAAAAGTGGGTGAAAACCAGGAGGTGTCTAACTCCATTGCTGTTGATGAGGAAGGCGGCATCTATGTGGTTACCAACAAGCAAATGCATCGCGTACAGTGGGATGGCACAACACTAAGTCTGCTATGGAGTGCCGATTACTTATCTGGACCAGACGTGCCTCTCCCTGGCCGCTTAGGTACAGGCTCTGGCTCAACACCAACCTTAATGGGCAAAGATGGAGAGGATGAGTTTGTCGTGTTCACTGACGGGTCTGAACTAATGAACCTCGTTCTTATGTGGAGAGACGAAATTCCTGCCGATTGGGAACCTATAGCCGAGGGAAAAAGCCGTCGTATAGCCGCAGAATTCCCAATAACCTTTGGAATAGAGGGCCGAGAAAAAAGTATTTCTGAGCAGTCCGTTATGGTCCGCGGCCATAGCGCATTAGTGGTTGATAATGAGTACAGTTGGGATACCAGCAAACTCGGCAGTAACAGCATTTGGGGCATGGTAACGGTGCTTTTTTCTAACCTAAAAGCTAATGCTCCTTATGGCGTTGAAAAATTCTCATGGGACTCCGATAATCGCCAACTTAACAGTGACTGGTCCAACCAGGAGAGCTGTCCAAATGGCATTCCGACAATGAGTGAACCGTCAAATTTAGCCTACTGCTGGGGGCAAATAAAAGGAAAATGGACATTGCTAGGCATGGATTGGGATACCGGGGAAACCACTGTTAAGGTGCCCATGGGATACCTACCCAAATACAACAGCACCTATGCTGCCACCCAAGTAGGTGCTAATGGACAAATAGTATCAGGAACTATAAGCGGCCTGATTCGATTGAAACCTTAAGTTCACCATTGAGAGGTGCGTAGCCCGCCTATTACCAGGGTTGCGCTCCTTACTCCAAATTTTGGCACTATTTACACGCAAAAAAGGCACAAAACCATGTAGACTTGGCGATTACGATAATAACTAAAAATAAGAATAGGCGTTATGTCTGCTGTACAGGCGATTTTCTCGAGAATATTCAGTTTACGACTCATCGTACTACTATTAGCTTTGGCCTTAGTGGCGTCAAGCTATCAGGCGAGGCTGTTTGACATAATCAACCAAAGTACACTAAAAATCGCAATATCGATAAACCCTCTACCGCCCTCCACACCCCACGTCACAATCGTTGAATTGACACCTCAAGAGTTAGGAAACTTTACCCACAATGTTGGAAATGCATCAGAGATAGTTGACCTATTTGATTTATTACTAGCAAAGCATCAACACCGGGTCGCACTTATTATTGACGAACCTCCGGTTTTTTTCGATAACTCACAAGAACATATGCAAAGAGCATTATCCGGCGAACTTGGCAGCGTTGATACTGAGTCAACGCTATACAATGAGATGCAAACCCGGGATTTTCAAAGAAAACGTATTTATAAGTGGTTAATGGAAAATGATATTATCCTTGGTCAAAAGACAGATGCGAGTATCAAGCATTTTTCTGGCCAGGAAATTCAAATAAATAGCCCCGTCCGTGAGACGTATTTTCAATACTTGCCGCCACACTTAATCCCCACGTTGCCCCACTTGATTCAGTCACCTGCACAATCCAGTCAATTCACCATATTGCCATTCCAAACAAACGACTCCATCGGTCGGCAAATTTTATGGTCTTCTGAGAATAAAATACTTGCAGGTTTCATTGCATCCTTATCAGTTCGAAACGATGATACTTTTGGCGCTACATCCTCTCCAACGTGGCAGCAATATGGGTCATTAAGTGTTGGCAAAAATGAAAATAAACCATTGGGTTTTAATGGAGACTTTGTTCCGTTTTATGGCCAACTCACACAGTTAATACCAAAAATTGATAGCTATAGCTTACAAGAAGCCTTGATCACGGCGATATCAACGCCCGTGGTTCTTATTGGCGAAAAAGATTCGTCACAACTTCATGCTCTCGCCTATGACCTCACTAGTTTCCGAAGTAACGCCTACGCTTACACACCCGATTGGCAAGTATGGTTAAATATTACCCTCATTACAGTCTTCGCTATCACTGTCATATTGTTGATACCAAGGTTGACGCCTTTTGCTAGCTTCTTCTTTATTTGTTTTCTATTGTTTGGCCTGCTGGTTGGCCAACTGGGTTGGTTAATTACCCAAAAACAGTGGCTACCAATGGGAGGTCCTGTAGTATTTTTACTCACAGGTTATTTGCTTATGCTGGTCCGGTACGGTCCTCGAAAAAGAATCCAGCGTTTGGAGTCAGAAAACCATTTACAATCCATCCAACTGAGCGAAATGCTCTTACAACGAGGGGATTTAGAGCTTGCATTTAATGTCGTCCGTCACTGCACTTCTTCTGTGGAAGTACTTGATTTACTCTACAACATTGGTGCACAACAAGAACGTAAGCGACAATATGGTCAGGCCATCACAACGTACAAAACAATTACTGCAAAAAAACGATCTTACAAAGATGCGGCCGCAAGGACTAAAAAATTACTCGTCATCCAGGTTGAAGAAGCTGAAACGTCTCTAGAGTTCGCAGCGACACAATCAATGGTATTACCCCAAGTCGAGTTAAAAAAACCGGTTCTAGGACGTTATCAAGTCATTCGAGAAATTGGCAGAGGTGCTACGGGTGTTGTTTACCTAGGAACGGATCCAAAAATCTCTCGCCAAGTAGCGATCAAAACATTGGCTTACAATCAATTTGATGAAAACCAAATTGAAGACGTAAAGGCCCGTTTCTACCGGGAAGCTGAGGCCGCAGGCCGACTAGACCACCCTTACATTGTGACTGTATATGATATAGGTGAGGAAAGTGACCTTGCTTTTATTGCGATGGATTATGTCGAAGGAAAATCACTCAACGCCTTTACAAGAGAACCCCAGCTGCTTCCTATTGCAACGGTTTACAACATTATAGCCAATGTGGCGGATGCATTGGATTACGCGCATCAACAGAACATTGTTCATAGAGATATAAAGCCAGGCAATATTATTTACAACCCCAAAAATGAGATTGCCAAAGTCACCGATTTTGGCATCGCCCGTCTTACTGACGATTCTCGTACAAAAACCGGTGAAATTTTCGGGAGCCCAGTCTATATGTCACCAGAGCAACTTAAAGGGGGCAAAGTTACCGGCACCGCTGACATCTATAGTCTTGGTATTACTTTTTACCAACTACTTGCGGGAGTGGCTCCCTTTGGCGGTGACTCACTGGCGGAGCTCACACTTCAAATCATACAAAAGAAACACACAAACATTCGAGAAGTTAGATCAGAACTACCCGCAAGTGCCAATCGAATTATCAACAAAGCACTGCAAAAAGACCCTTCAAAACGCTACCAAACAGCTAAAGAAATGTCTGAAGCAGTAAGGAAAAGCATCATACGCGACTTCCCTAAGGAAACGGCATAATGGCTTTTGAAATTACGGGTGCCACCCATATAGGTTCAGTTAGAAAAAGCAACGAAGACAATATTGCCTGGCATGTATCGGATGATTCAAAACATATCATGGGTATAGTCGCTGATGGCATGGGCGGTTATCAGGGGGGGGAGCTTGCCAGCAGTATTGCAGTAGAAACATTCACTGAGCAGATTACTAAGACTTTGTTTGGTGAGACTGGCGCAAGCCCTACCGATATCCCCATTCTATTGGACGCAGCTGCTAAGGCCGCAAATATAGCGATTATAGAGGCCCGCAAAGCAAACGAAGACCTATCGAAAATGGGTACGACGTTAGTTGCCGTTAATTGCACCTCAGAAGAAACACACATTATTCATGCGGGAGACTCTCGCTGTTATCACTACGTTAATAAGACGCTACACCTTTTAACCCGGGATGATAGCGTCGTTCAAGACATGCTGGATAGTGGCGCTATTAACCCAAAAGATATCGATCGAGTGCCATTCAGAAATGTGTTAACAAAAGCATTGGGAAGCAACGAGCAAATTGATTTTACGGTTAATAGCGTTGCTTTCGAACCGGGTGAGCAGCTATTACTGTGCTCTGATGGTATATACAATACGTTAAGTGAGCATGAAATAGAACGAATGCTAACAGAGTCGGCCAACATAACAGATTGTAGCCAGAACCTAATTCAACACTGCCTTGAAAAAACGGCAAGCGACAATATTTCTGTCGTAATTATCAAGGCTTTATAACCACTTTACGAGGTACCTATTATGGCGATTTTGGCACAACTTGTTGACGATGTAGTCGTTAATAAAACTGAATTAACGAAAGAGCGCTTCATCATTGGTAGACACCCAGACAGTGACATACAGATCAAAGAGATTTCTGTGAGCGGTGAACACGTGCTAATTACCAGAGAAAAGAGTGAGTTTTTTAAGGATGCAGTTGAATACCATATTGAAGATCAAGGCAGTACCAATGGAACCTTCATCAATGATGAGAAAATATCAGGGCGTCGTCGATTGTTGAACAACGATATCGTTCGTGTTGCCTGGAATGATTTTAAGTTTATCGATGACACCGAAAGCACCTTGGAAAAAACAGCGCATATATTAGAAGACTAGGCCGCTGGCGAACTATATTTTTGTGTCAGTTAATGACTGTGAATTAGTGTTCCTGTAACCATAGTTTGTCCCTGTATGGCGATACAGGGACAGGTGGAATTGTTACCAACCGAATGGGGTTTGTCAAAATGCTGGAGCAAAGGAATGCTAAATGAGCTAACAAGGGCAGCCAAGGCGACCGCTAAAAGCATGGTTTCACTACAACGCGGAGCTTGCTGCCGACGTTATCTGTCCGGCAGCAATTAGTGCTACCGGATAATACATCTGTTAATGCTGTCCAACTTGATAAGATCCAGCCTCAAAACCAAAAGGTTTTGCCAGACGCACCCAAGAATTAATCTGTACAATTGATAAGGTTAAGTTTGCAATATCATCTTGGCTGAAATACTTACTTAGGTTGGTAAACGATTCTTGTCTTTGATCTGTTGTGTCATTTAACATGGTGACAGACTCAGTCCATGCCAATAATGCTTGCTCAGATTCATTATAAAATTTCGTTTCTTTCCATGCAGGTGATGAATACACACGTAATTCACTTTCACCCGCCGCAACCGCTTCTTTAAAGTGCATTTCAATGCAGTAAGCGCATTGATTTATCACTGATACTCTGTACCTTAAAACCTCCATAAAAGACTCATCAATAATACTTAAACTCTTGATATACTTCTCTGTTTGCATCATGCAGCTCATTAAGTTCTCGGGGATGTTCTCAAAAGGTATTCTTGGCATATTTGTTCTCTCAAATATATGTGGATGACAAGATGCATTGTATGACTATCCAATAATGACTAGAATAGGTGTTATATGCGAAATAGTTTTGCATAAAACGCAAAGGTGAGTATGTTAAAATCAGTTCGTATATTTTTAAAGGTGGTTGAGCAAGGTAGCTTTTCTAAAGCCGCCAAAATATTAAATATGGCTCCGTCATCAGTGGCTAGGGCCATTGATAACCTTGAGTATGAACTGAAATCCGAGTTATTTAAACGCAGTACACGACAGTTATTACTGACGGATAAAGGTCATGTTTTTCTAGAAGGTGCATCTAACTTAGTCGCTGATAGCGATTCTTTACTTATGTCTATGGCAGGCAGTGACAAAGAGCCTGAAGGAAGTTTGAGGATTTCAGTATTTGAAAGTTTTGGTCGGTTACGTGTTTGTCCCATAATCCCTGAATTTTTAAAGAAATATCCAAAGATAACAATTGAAATTGAACTAGAGAATAAGGTGATTGATCTGACAGGAGAAAATATTGATTTGGCAATTCGAATAGGAACACCGAAAGATTCAAGTTTAAAATTTCGTAATATTATTCCAAATCACACTTTTGTTTGTGCGTCACAGGATTACTTGTCAAAAAATGATAATATTGAAGAACCTGAGGATTTATCATTACATAATTGTTTGCTACTCAACCAAGAGAGGCAAAGAACTTATTGGCACTTTAAAAAAAATCGACGTAATATTAAGGCTTTAGTTAGTGGTAATCTTAAATCCAAAGGCGGCACACCATTATTAGAGGCTGCCTTGTGTGGTCTTGGTGTTGTTCAGCTTTCAAATTGGATTGTATCTGATTATGTAAAAAGTGGGCAGCTTGTGGTTTGTTTACGAGATTGGGAGCCACTTCTTAATGAGCAGTCTAGTGGTAGCGTTTATGCTGTATACAAACAAGGTGTATATATAAACCCCAATATAAGACTGTTTCTTGATTATCTAGTTGATAAAACACATAACAAATTGCTGCAACGGACGTGGTAAACTTGTCGTTTTTTTGAAAAATACTCAAAAAATCCGCCAAACCCACCATGCCGCTAAACAAGGCGTTGAATCTGAATGTCCGCTTTCATGTTTTTTACTTTTTGCATGATTCCTTAATGTAGGTTCTAGGGCGATGGACGCTACTGATGATGCTTCTATCAACGACCGCACTGTAGGAAATGTGGCCTTTGTAACGAAAAGAGGTCAAGAAATATTGTTTACGAAATAGAGCATATTCCTTGGCGGGACGCCTCAAGAGCTATTGTTGGAAACCCATAATATGGAACAGATACTTACTAAATTGAAGTTATGCGATTAGATAAATTTATTAGTAAAAGCACAGAATACTCGTTGACTGACGCAATAGAGTTGATCGAAAATAAACGCGTTGTCGTTAATGGTCATATTGCTAGTGCAGCGTCCGGTCAAGCTCACAAAAATAGCGTCGTGACACTTGATGATAAAATATTAATAGCAAGAAGCTCTCGATATTTTATGCTTAATAAACCAGTCGATACGATTTGTTCCAACATCGACGAGCGGTATCCATCGGCACTCAATCTCTTAGATGTTGAAAAAGTGGATGAACTTCACATAGCAGGTCGCTTGGATGCGGGTACTACTGGCCTAGTACTAATTACAGATGATGGTCACTGGTCTTTTAACCTTACATCACCTAAGAATAACTGCGAAAAATTGTACAAGGTAGTATTAGTCCGACCATTAACATCTGACGCGATTCCGCTATTTAGGGATGGCATGCTTCTTCGCGGGTCATCCAAACTAACGCTTCCTGCAAAATTACACATTATTGACTCACACAATGTTTTATTGACCCTCACTGAAGGCCGTTATCATCAGATCAAACGGATGTTTGTTTTAATCGGTAATCGGGTTAAATCACTGCATCGCCAGCGAATCGGTAACGTAGAATTGGATGTGGATATAGGTCGTTGGCGTAGCTTAACGCAGGAAGAGGTTGCATCCCTTTCAGTTAACACCGAGTGAGGCGCTGATAGTACGCTAGAGTTTGAACCGATTAGAAAGTAACACGTGCTGAGAGAATGCACATAATGATTATGAGAGAGCGTCTCACGCAACTGACGGGTAGCGGTTATCTTCCCCCGTTTTGACGGACAGTAAACCATTATTGTGTTGATTGCCGTCGCTATCAGATTAATACAAAAATGGCTCAGCGCTGCCAGCGGCTGTGTCGAGCGTTAATTCTATTTTTGTGAGGTCGGTTGTGATGGATTGCCAGGACTGTATTCCCTTTGAGTTCGTGACAAGGAAGAGCTTAATTATATTTTCCGCTATCTCAATTATTCTGTTGGGTGTGAGCGTTTATCATCGTGAATACGTGGCAATTTTTGCTGTATTGATATGGGCCTTTCAATTGTGGTTGTTTCATAACCTCTATTTAGTACGCATCCGAAATAATTCATTCAAGTTGAAGCAATCTGTTTTTGGCAAAACTATATGTATTCCTATCGATTCTGTAGATTCAGTGAATATTGATACTTTAGTGGGCGAGCAATATAAACTCGATATCGTACTTAAAGACGGTAGTAGCGTTCATTTTCAACCGAGTGGGCAATATCGCCGTAAAGTTGGTGAAATATCGAGATATATTGTTACTAATAAGAAGTAAGTATGGGAGCGCGACCCGCAAGCAATTGGACTTTAACCATCAGGTCAACTCGAGTATCAATACTCGTGCGCCTTTGTGGCCGTTACAATGTGGGAGTAATCTCTATTACTCGACCAGATTAGTGAGGAAGTCGCCTTTTAAGCTCAGGTTTATAATGCCCTCTACTGACCAGTTCTTCCGTTACTTCATCAATGAAACTTTTATCCACTAATACATTAAAACTCGTATTTAATCGTATAATATACCCTAGCTTTACACTCGATAGGTTTTTTACATCTGTATCTATAGACATTTCATTATTTACGTCACTATACATATCAATTCCTTTCTGATTTTAGCTTTATCATTTTTGATAATCTAGGCAACCGATTTGCCATGACGCTAATATAAAGAATGTATATTTCAGAAAAATGACAATATTAATATTCAAAATCCAATTAACGTTTAAGAAACAAACATCGGTTCATTTGTTTCCTAAAATGGTAGTTCAAATTAGGGGTTTCGTCCATGAAGACCCTTGATTTACGACGTTTTTTTCAATGCATCATGTTAGGTATGGCTGCTAGAACCGATTAGCGATTTGGCTTTAGTGTAGCCTTTCTATTTTCTTCGATTCCAAGTTTTGCCCGGGTTGTTATCAATTAACCGAATGCTGGCAACTCTTGCCACCTGGTGCTGTAAACTCTCCATCGCCATTAGTATCAACAAAAATCGGGTTGGTAGTAAAACGAGGGATCTCTTCAGGGTTGTACTGAGGTAATTCTCGGTTCATTGCATTAGCGCCAAACCCTAATACCACAATGTGTGCATCACGATCCTGAGGAAGCGGAATGGATAGGGTGCCATCATATTTAACTGCGCTATCCGCCGGGTTTGTTGTTGCAACGTGCATCACAGCATCACAGTTTACGTAAACTCTAAAGTGATCAATATCGGTTTGTGGTATTGCTTCTACATGTACCCATAAGTCAGCAGTTCCGTCCGTGTCAGTGATGTCATCACCAATATCAGCAGTACCATTCATCAATACACGAGCAAAAGCGCCGGTACTGACAACCACTTGGTTTTGCGTTACTGCATCAACAATAATCTGATCAGAAAACTCGCTAGGGTTATCTGTCGGAGATTTGATGTAGTTACGTGGCATTCCCGGTGGTTGGTATTTATGCATGTCACTAGAACCTGTGGCGGTGATGCGGTTGCCGTGGTTTAGAAAACTCATCCAGTCATCAAATAAGTTGGTGCTAAATACCTTCTCTACACCATTCATATACTCCATGGCTTCAAAATCCCATGACCACATTTCAACACCTTCTGATTGTCCTAATCCAAGGTTAGTTTCTAGATCGGGTTCGCCAGATAGGTGATTCCATTTTAATGCATTTAGAATGAATAAACGCGGGTGTGCTAATGTTCGAATTTGACCGCCGCGTGCTTTTTCAGCTTTAAAAATTTCATCCAATGACATCTGATACCAATAGATAGGATTACCACGAGGCCCTGCATTGGTATCAACAGGAATAGGGTAGGTGATAGTGTGATTGGGAAGTGCTGCGGTAACTTCTTGCCCAACGACGGTTGTTAACCAATTGCTTAGGCCGGCTTGACCGATAGCGGGGCTGAGGTCGGTGATGATTTCATGGTCAGTAGAAACCACAATCTCTAAGCCTGTGGCTGCTGCTGTGGTTAAGCGCTCTACAGGAGTGACCACACTGTCTGCACTGGGGTTGCTGTGAACGTGTGCGTCGAATGATAGGTAACCGCTGGTATCCACCATTCGATTTAGCGTTGCATTTAGTGTTGTTGTAACGCCCGCTTCTATGGTGACGCTCTTCTCAACAACGTTGTATTCAAAGCCACGAGATACCCCAACGTCATAAGTGCCGGGTTTAATATCCAGTAACCCTTGACCTTGATTTAGGTAAAAACGTTCAATGCGATCATCATCTTGCCAAAAGCTGAGCTGTGTCGGCAAGTCGTTACCGTCGCCATCAACAAAGTGGTATTCGACTTTTCCTTGTTCGGGGAAATTGAAAGTGATTTCGTTATTTTCTGCTGGGCTTAATAAAACAGCGGCAGGTGAATGGCGACCTGGCGATGATGCAATTACGCGATACGGTTGGCCTTCTAAATAAGAAAGCAAAGGAACTGTGTCAGAGAAGTTTCCTTCGCTATCGGTTGTTGTGGTTATAAACGTTTCCCATGGCCAATCTTTTAGCAGAACTTGTTTCTTTGCTTGGAACTCTAATGTCACATTAGCCAGTGGTGTGCCGTCAATATTGCTCGTAATCGTGACGGGTGTATTGATAACGTCAACGCTGGGAGGCGTTGTTTCTAAATACGCATTAACCGCTGCCAGTTCATCGCCATCACTTACTGTGACATAAAAATCCTGTTGTAGGGTGTCTTTGCTGTTGCCTGCTGGGGCGAGTAATGTTCCTAGCCATGTATTGGCAATTTGGGTTAAGTTTAATAACCCATCAACCCCGATAACATGTGCGGCGGCGAGGTGCTTGGTGTCCTCACCGTAGATATAGGCACTAGGTCCAATATCAAATGTTTCTGTATTGTTTGCTTCTGTTAAGGTGCCGCTTACCCAGGGAATACCGTAATCAAGAGTAAACTCATCAACAGCGATACTAAAGGGTGAGAACGTATTTAAAAGGGGTGCTTCACCTGCCGCCATCAAACCAATTGCACCAGTGATGCTATTGAATCGATCGGTTTTGTTCGTTAGTTTGTATTCGATTTTTAATGTGGGTGAGTTGGGTTCAAGAATATAATCTACTGCAATGTTTAAACCAAATGGATTCGAGTAATCTAATAGTAAGCCGTTAAGTTGTGACTCTTGCATTAATACGGTTTCGGCTAGCCAATAATAGTCATCCTCACCATGAACACGAATGATGGCGGCGTTGCCGTCGGAGCCGTCGTTGATGACTTCAAAAGAGTCCCCTCGAAAGGCGCGCATTTTGGATGCAGTAACCGCCAAGTTGGCTCGGGCGATCATTAACGCTAATTCATAAAAGATATCGTCGCCTGACTGTTCACAGTCAGAAACGGGAACGGCATCAATCAATATACCGCTGTAATGGTAATAGGTTTTTTGCTGGCCGAGTCCGGAGATAACAAATGCGGCTTGATCGTTTGCCAGTAAATAGTCTCCGGCGCTGCCCAAGGCGTTTCTGCCCTCAAGGCTAAAATCAGGGTTGGTGATTTTTTCTGCTAACGCTTTGCTGCTTTCTACGCATTGGCTGGAGAAGATCTTACTAGAAGTGCCCGGGTTAGCAGATGTTGGTAACTCAAGGCCGCTATCAAGGGTGCTGTCGGTATTTGAGTTGTCAGTAGATTGGCTTTGGTCGCTACTGGATTGACCACCACAACCACTGAGCAGTGTAATTAGCGCACCTAGTTGGGCTAGGCGTAAAAGGGGGCGAGCTGTCGTCGTTTGGTGGTTCATGGGACTCTGCCATTGTTGTTATTGTTAGAATATGTTCACTAACGAAAATAGCACGCCAGTACTTTAAGCGGCAAGGGTCTTATTGGGACAGGTGATTTTTTTAGGTAGATACGTAAATAATTGAACTGGCTGTAAAAATAATTGAACAGACTATAGAAATAACTGAGCTATCAGAAAAAATTATGCATTTTGAATCAAAATTAGAAGGAGGGGCAGTAGCCTTGTAGTAAGATATTTTTTGTTCTTATAACTGCTAACGAGGGATATGTGCTAAATCATATTTGGGCTGCATTTTTTATATTGGCGATGATGTCTGGTGTCTACCATTTTTTTGGATTGGGTCAAACAGATGTTTTCGAATTGATGGTCAAGTCGACTTTTGATATGGCGAAACTTTCGGTAGAGATTGCAATAGGGCTGGTTGGAGTTCTGAGTCTTTGGTTAGGCTTTTTTAAAATCGCAGAAGAAAGCCATTTGGTACGGATGTTAAGCCGTTTCCTAACCCCCTTGTTTTCTCGTTTGATGCCTGAGGTACCTAAAGATCACCCTGCATTGGGTAGTATCACCATGAATATGGCTGCGAACATGTTGGGATTGGATAATGCCGCAACCCCCATGGGTTTAAAGGCCATGAAGGACCTTCAGGATATAAATCCCGATAAGAAGGCTGCGAGTAATGCTCAGATCCTTTTTTTAGTGCTCAATACGTCTTCTGTTACCTTGTTGCCGGTGACGATATTTATGTATCGAGCTCAACTGGGCGCAGCAGAACCTGCTGATGTTTTCTTACCTATTTTGTTGGCGACAACGGCATCTACATTAGTTGGATTAATGGCGGTTGCGTGGGTGCAAAAACTGCCATTGTTTAACGCAGTCGTACTGGCTTATCTTGGAGGGTTTGTTGCCCTTATGTCGGCTTTTGTATTGTGGTTAACGTCACTGCAAGTGGATCAGTTGTCTCAATATTCTCAATGGGCTGCCAGTATGGTGTTGCTGACCATTATTGGTACTTTTTTGATAGCTGGTATGGTTAAAAAATTACCGGTTTATGAATTGTTTGTTGAGGGTGCAAAAGAAGGTTTTGAAACCGGTGTGCGGTTAATCCCTTATCTTGTTGCTATGTTGGTTGCTATCGGTGTATTTCGCGCCAGCGGTGCAATGGATATGTTGCTTGCAGGAATGGCTATGCTAATTGGGTTGTTGGGCTTAAACACGTTGTTTGTTGATGCGCTACCGGTTGCATTTATGAAGCCGCTAAGTGGAAGTGGGGCAAGAGCAATGATGCTGGAGGTAATGAATCATCATGGTGTAGATTCATTTCAAGGACGCTTAGCATCAGTGATGCAGGGTAGTACTGAAACTACATTTTATGTGCTTGCTGTGTATTTCGGTTCAGTGGGTATCGTTAGAATACGTCATGCCTTGGTATGTGGGCTTATTGCTGATGGGGCGGGGATTACTGCGGCGATTGGTATTTGTTACTGGTTTTTTGGTTAACACGTTCTACATGAGAGTGAACATGTGAGGTTGTTGAAAAAGCGAATGGATAAAATAAAGGAGGCTTGGAAGGTCTGGGGATGATATAGATCCTCCTCATTTACCTGAATAAGGAGAATCATTTTTATTGTATATCTACCAGGCTATTAGCCGATATGCCATTACACGTTGGTTAGAATAAATATGTACTATAAATACCGACGTTGCTACCGTCTATATTGCTATCTTTTTGTTCGTTGAAGTTATCACCATAGACTCTTTCAACCTTCGATAGGTCATAATCAATGTCGGTATAGTGTAAACCAACGGCAAAGTGAGAACCTAACTTAACCTCTACAGAGGCAACAAGCCCAAGTGCGTTGTCATACTCTCGATCACCTAGCCTTGCATGGCGATCTCCATTAAATTCAGGATTGATGTGATAACTTAAACCAAGCCCTATACGAATACGGTTAAAATTATAGTAAGGGATTAGCTCCAATGGGTAGCGTGTAAATTGAACTGATCCGTTGCTGGCGAAAACACCGTCAACGTGGTAACCGATTGTTGTTTGAATGGAAAAGTCACTATCAGGGATATAAGCATTGATACCGGTATAAAGGTGGATTAATGCACCTGCCGATATATCTTCTGAGCTATCATCATCGTCATAATCGATAACTTGCACATTAGCGATATCATCACCGCCAAAGGTAAGCCCGGTACCAACAAGAAAGGCGATGTTTTTTTGAGGGATTGGAGCTTCCGTTGTGAGGTCTGCAAATGCAAGAGCCGGCATAGCGGTGATTAATAATGTAGCAAGAGATTTTGCAACAAATGGCGTTCCAGCCATAGGGAGTCGTAGAGACGTCATGTCTTCTCCTAAGGGGGTTGTTGTGATCGAAGGCGATTATACTGATGAATGTGATGTGATTGTATGGGTGTTAACAGAAGTGATACAAAAAAAGGTGGTTTATAGGTCTATTTAAAGCTGCTTTTTCGGAGTTAATAATGGCTTAGTTAACGTTATCATTGGTAATTAACTGGCAGATAATAGATTTTTGCCAAGCATCCAGTGGCCGAATCATTTCAGCTAGGCTGTTTTTTTCAAAACCAATCGATGAAAAGAATGACCATACATTAAAAACAAAATGTTTAGGCGCTTCTTCTTCTAGTAATAGTTGCTCTAGCTGGGCGTAGTTGGGTTGAATGTCCCACCTGTCAGTAATTGCATCAAGAGGCCCCACAAAGAAAAAATATTGTGGGAATCGTTGAGCAACATCCTTGAGGGCGTTCAAAAATAGGGTGTTTGATGTGCTAGTCGCGGCCATAATATTCTTATTATTGAAGGTGAACAAATTTTCGAGAATGGTACATTAAACCATTACCAGTGGAAAGGACCTTCTGCGTCAATTAGGCTAAGCTGTCAAGGTTGTCAGTTAACATTAAGGGAATATTTATTGAGTTAACTGGCAGTAGAGTCGAGTTAGTTCTCTGGGTAGCTGCTCTGGCCTACGGATAACCAAGTAATCATTGCTGCCATAGATATAAGGTAAGTAATCTTCAGCTTTTTCATCAATCGTGATACAAAAGGGTTTTAAACCACGCTTTTTTGCTTCTTGAACGGCTGCCCTAGTGTCTTCAATCCCATAGCGGCCTTCGTAGTGATCAAGATCGTTGGGTTTGCCGTCAGTTAGTATTAGTAATAATCGTTGGGCCGATTTTTGTTCAGCTAACACATCAGCTGCTTGCCTGATGGCAGCCCCCATGCGGGTATAGTAGCCGGGTTTAATTGCCTGAATGCGGCCTTTAACGCGAGCATTATAATTTTCATCAAAATTCTTTATCATATTGAAGCGGATATGATCACGCTTTTTTGATGAAAATCCATACAGTGCAAATTTGTCTAAGCTTGAACTTAATGCTTCAGAGAATAGAAATAAACTATCTCTTATAACGTCGATAACGCGACATTCGTTATTAATCCAGCTATCTGTAGAGAGTGATAAATCTGCAAGCAACAAACAGGCTAGATCTCGATGAATACCTTTGAAGCTTTGATAAAGGTTAATGTCAGATTTTTGAGATTGATTTTTTTCACAATAATAATTCACCCATGCATTTACATCAATTTCATCTCCTTGAGGCTGCTTTCTTTGCCAGCTTCGTAACGGAGCAAGTGATTCAAATTGGGCGCGGACTTTTCTTGCAGAAGGTTTTAGGTGTAGAGGTAGTTCCCCTTTTTCGGCATCCCTGCTTAGCATCGGGATAACTCGGCATTGATCTCGCTGGAGTTGTTGTTTTTTGTGATTCCACTCAGGCTGTAGTATTCCAGTACCGAGGGGGATGTCATCAACGTCTGCAGAAGGTAGGTCAAGATCAAACTTTAGCATCGAACCTTTTGTGCCTGCATGTTTTGACACGCTGATAATATCAAGGTCTTCAGCTACTCTTTCAATATCATCGTCTTTTGATTCATCGGTGGTTCTATCGACATTAGCAAACTCTGACCATGTGAAAAGGCTTTCTAAGCGAAAAGCAATTAGGCCATTTTTACCATCGTGATCTTCGACGCGTTCACTTTGTTTTCGTTGTTTTTTCGTGTTTATCTTTTTCTTTTCTTGATCTGAATTGACGCCTTCTTCGGGGTCACTATCAGAGCGTTGATTATCGGTTCTGTTAGCCTGATGTTGTGGTGCAAGGTATAGCCAAAGTGGGATATGAGCAGGTTGAAATTTACTACTGTTTGTTTTTAAGGTGGGTAGTAACAACTGGGTTTCTAGGGATGAATGTGATTCTTTATTCTTAATGAGCTGCAAGGGGAGCTGTAAGGCCCTTTGTATTGAGTGTTCGTATAGCGCTTCTTGTGTTGGCAACGTGTTAGGCGAGGGGCGGTGTTTGATATGTTCGTTGATAAGCGATTCATATACAGGAATAAGGCCTGGTAGTGCAGTTAATACATTAAATGAGAGTAAGCTATTGTCATGGATGAGTTGGTTGAAATTGCTAGGCTGTTGAGCACACATGCAGGCAAGCCAGATATACAATTGCTTGTTTAGCTCCCTGTCCTCAAACACGACGATTGATTCTGGTAAACGTATCGATTCTGAATCAGTCCATGCCAATGCGATCTTTAGGCCTGAACCTGCAATTTTTTCTAAGAAACTGCGGCGAGTCGGGTATTTTTGAGGTTGCGCTGGGTCAATACGAAAAGCGGGGTTGCCGCCTAATGCTCTGAATATTATACCAACCTCTTTATTGACATTTTGTAGGGTAACGGTGGCATCGGTGAAGTTTCGGTTGGCTTTTTTTGTTATGAATTTGTGCCAGACTTCGCCTACTTGTTCTTCCATATTCGTTACCTTTAATAATGTGGTCTATTTCGAGGATGTGCCTCTTGAGGGGGAACGATCAACTTTTTTGGCTTCATCACCTTGCACCCATTTGATAACCGAGGGTTGCAAAGGCTGATTGGTGTCGTTTGCGACATTTTGCATCTGTTGTTCGCATGCACTAATACATTGTCCACATTGGGTGCAAGAAAGCTTCATGCGCTTAATTGTTCGAGGTGGTAACCTCATAGGGCATTGTGCATCACATTTGCTATTACAGCTTTGACATGACGCAGCTCTATTCTTATCAAACCCAACAACCATAGCCTTTGGATTTGCCATCCATAATAAACTTTGAAAAAAACCAACAGCGCAGCCAAAACGACAAAATAAATGACGTGCTAAAATGAAATCTGTCAAAAATGTTAGGGTGGCTACGGGTAAAAATATTGCAGGCCAACCCGTTAGAGAACCGGTAATAAGGTCATGATATAAAGGCAAAGGGGTAATTAGATAGCTAAGTAATGCAAGGGCCCATAGAAAAGCAAATGAAGCGGTGAGTAGAAAAATCCTAAGGTTTCCTACTAACGTGTTTTTTTTGATTTTTTCGTTATGTTTTTTTTCCCACAACGTTGGTTTTCCGAGATTCTTTTCCATTGAACGATTGATTGTTTCGACGATACTAAAGTGCGGGCATAACCATCCGCAATATAACCGTCCGTAGCGCCAAAATAACAACAGCCCAGCAGCAACCAACAGTAAAACGGGTAAAAATGCATGAAGAAAAATGGATTGAGCCGCATCCCAGGCGGATCCATGGCCTTGTTGAATGTCCCTGAGGCCTAAGGTAAGAGGGTGTCCAAGAAAAATAAAATGACCCTGGGTTAAATCTAAACGAAATAGATCTAACGCAGGAGCCAAAAGGAACAAAAGGAAAAAACTGAGTTGTGTGATAGTGCGAGCTCTGGTTTTGGTTAACCAGGACTGCACACTATGGGACGGTAAATTGCTTGGTGGGTTAGGAGGCATTAATAGTGGCTTCTTCGCCTTTAACAAAGAAGCTAACGATGTACACAACAAACCCTAAAGTAAACACAACCGCTGCAACTTCACGTAACCAGTAGAATACCGCGATTTGATCTTGAACGACCATAAATGGAAGTGGATTGTCACTAAAGCGTTGTAACCATACTTGCAGGACGCCAGCTCCAGTTAGGAATAATGTAATAAATACCATGCCACTAACCATTAACCAGAAGCCCCACATCTCAACCACTTGAGACTTTCTGCTGTTGGCTTCTTTTCTACCGTTGAGCATTGGCATTGCGTAGGAGATGATGGTCATAACAATCATCGCGTAGGCTCCGAAGAAGGCCATATGTCCGTGAGCTGCGGTTATTTGTGTGCCGTGAGTAAAGTAGTTCACAGGGGCCAATGTATGTAAGAATCCCCATACACCTGCACCGAAGAACGCCATTACCGCACAACCCATTGCCCAGAGTGTAGCGGCTTTGTTGGGGTGTTCTCGTTTGCGTTGGTTCACCATATTGAAGGCGTATACGGCCATCATAAAGAACGGTATGGGTTCTAATGCTGAGAATATTGAGCCTAAGGGTTGCCAATATGCGGGAGTACCAATCCAGAAGAAGTGATGGCCGGTTCCTATAATGCCGGTTATCAGGCTCATGGCAACAATCACATACAACCACTTTTCAATGACTTCTCGATCCACTCCAGTAACTTTGATTAATACAAAGGCAAGTAATGCGCCGAGTATTAATTCCCATACACCTTCTACCCATAAATGAACCACAAACCACCAGTAAAACTTATCTTTTACGAGGTTGTCTGGTAGGTAGAATGAGAATAGGAAGAATACCGCTAAACCAATCAAACCTGTCATTAATACAAGTGTGATGACAGTTTTACGGCCTCGGAGTAGTGTCATTCCAATATTGAATAGGAAGGCGAGTATGACAATGACGATACCTATTTTGGTAATTGTGGGTTGTTCTAAGAATTCTCGACCCATGGTTGGGAAGTACTCATTGCCGGTGACTTTAGCGAGGGTTGCGTATGGCATCGCGAGGTACCCAACAATGGTTAGCGCGCCTGCGACAAGGAATATCCAGAACATTATCAATGCAAGCTTGGGGCTATAAAGCTCGGTTTCACATTCTTCTGGTATTAGGTAATAGGCTGAGCCCATAAATCCGAATAGTAACCAAACGATAAGCAGATTGGTGTGTACCATACGTGCGGCGTTAAAGGGGATTTCTGGAAACAAAAAATCTCCCATTACATATTGAAGCCCCATGATTAGCCCAAATATTATCTGTCCCGCAAATAACGCGAGCGCTGCAATAAAGTAGGGTTTGGCGACGGCTTGAGACGTGTATTTCATATGTCATTTCTCCTAATTTAAGTGCTTAGCCCTGAATATTTGGTGGCCAACCTAGAGTGTCGATTTCAGATGTATATTTGAGGAACTCGGCTATGTCTTCTAGCTCTTGGTCATCAAACCCGAATTGAGGCATGCTGCGGCGACCTGGTATGCCGTTGATGGGGCGGCTTTTTATAAAGCCTTTGATGGCTTCTTTGCTTTTTCCGTAGCGTAGGTAGACGTTACCTAGTTCAGGTGCAAAGTATGCGCCTTCGCCGAGTAGCGTATGGCAACCGATGCAGTTATTGACTTCCCAAAGGTTTTTCCCGCGAATGACGGATTCTGTGAGGTTTTCTCGGTTATCTTGTTTTGGCATCTCTTCGTTGGTGTGCCAGGTTAGACCGATGAATAGCAGGATGAAGAATAGACTCCCGCCGTAGTAGATGTTTCTTGCCATGCTTTTCGTAAACCGGTCAGCCATAGCATTCTCCCCATTGTTAACGTTTGTGTAGAACAGGGTGATAGTAGTGTGGTGGGGGAAATTAGTACTTGATATTAATCATGCTAAGGGGGTTAGACTGGAGAGGGTTAGGGGATATTGAGGATGTGTTGATTTGGGGCAAGAAAATTGAGGGCTTGGTTGGTTGCGTAAGGTTAGTTATGCCATTCGTTGGAGAGCGTGTTGGTTGAATGAGCCATTAAAAACAGATCTACCAGAAGGATTATAACGGGTAACTATAGGGGGCGATTGTAATGGTTTATATCTCGATCTGATAGTTGGTGAAGAAGGACGGTCCTTCTTCACCGTGAATCATTCCACAGGAAGGTGTATTTTTACTAACGACGTTAATGCTGCACAAACACTATCATCATCACTTAGCGGCTCAATCAGGGCTGCATTGCATGCAGCTATGGGAGACATGCCGCTTTTGATTAATGCCCCTGCATAGATAAGTAAGCGGGTGGACGCAACTTCTTCCAGATCATGGTCTTTCAGGTTGCGGATATTGCCAGCAATTTTTACTAGCGCGGTAGCCATGTCATCGTTTAGCCCGGTTTCCTGCTGAAGAATTGCTTTTTCTAGTGTCGCATCAGGGTATTCAAATCGCATGGCCACAAAACGTTGGCGAGTGCTAGGTTTTAACCCTTTTAACATGTTCTGATAGCCGGGGTTATAGGATACAACCAGCATAAAATCCTCATGGGCTACCAGCGTTTCACCGGTTTTATCGATAGGTAGTTCTCGTCGGTCATCTGCGAGGGGGTGGATAACTACGGTGGTATCTTTACGTGCCTCTACCACTTCATCCAAATAACATATGCCTCCTTCTTTTACCGCGCGCGTTAACGGACCATCCTGCCAGTAGGTGCCTTCCGGGCCTATTAAATAACGACCGATTAGATCCGAAGCGGTTAGATCATCATGGCAAGCAATGCTATAAAGCTTTCGATTGAGTTTTTCTGCCATATGGGTAATAAAGCGTGTTTTACCACAGCCCGTGGGGCCCTTAATCAAAACGGGAAGCTGATTATTCGCCGCTTGTGTAAACAGTTCAACTTCATTGCCTTGGGGTTGATAAAAGATATTTTCTGGTTTGGTAGAAGGCATACATAGTCCTTAGACATTGGTGAGTGCATATAATTGAAATTTGGCACATGAGACCAGTGTACAGAACGTGTAAATAATGCTTTTGATACGAATCAACGGTTTGGTTTGCAATCGACGGACAAGATAGCTGACGCGCTATCGCGATAGGTACAATTTATCGCTTCTCCAAATGCTCCAAAAAACGTTGTGAAGCAGCCCTTATTTTCTCCATCAAATCATCAAATAAATGTGTTTTTCCACTAATTGCTTCTTGCTCTAATTCTGACAGGTAGCCTACTAGCTGTTCACCATAAAGGTTAGCGGCACTTCCTTTTAGTCTGTGTGCTATGCGAGATACCTCATCTATATTTTTGCTGATCACAGAATTTTCAAGGCATTCTATTTCATCCGGAACTGAAGCTACAAACATTGAAATGATTTTGTCTGCTCTTTCACGATTGGGTATGACTTTAAAATAACGTTCTCGGTTCCAAATGAGCCTAATTTCGGATTCTATTGGCCGTTCCTCTTTCTCTGAGTTATTAGGTACACTTTTTAGGTGTAAATGAAGTACCTGGTTAAGTTCATCTAGGTCAATAGGTTTGCTAACGTAATCAGTCATTCCTGCGTCAATGCATTTCTCCTTATCACCCCTCATTGCGTTAGCAGTCATGGCTACGATAGGTATGTCTTGATTGGTTTTTCCTGCATATCCATTTCGAATAGCCCCTGTCGCCTCATAACCATCCATAATAGGCATCTGACAGTCCATAAGAACCATATGGAAAGGGTCGCCTAAATCTCGAGTGTTTAGTAGATGTAACGCTTCACGTCCGTTAGCAGCAATAGCAATTTGGAAACCGAAGTCTTCCAGTACGCCCTTTGCAACTTCTTGGTTAATAATGTTGTCCTCTACTAATAAAATCCAACGACCCTTGAAAGGGGCTATATTTAAGGGGGCTTGTTCATCATCAGGAGCAGGGTTACTCTCAATCTCCCTTAGGTAATGCTTGGTTATAATTTCCCCTTCTTGTGTTGTTCCTTTTTCATAGGAAACACCGGATACAATGCTCAAGGCTACTTTCAAATCTTTAGCGGAAAGTGGTTTTGGAAAGTAGGCTTGAAATCCAAGGTCAGAGAAAAATTTCCGATCACCTCGGTGACTAATTGAACTCATCATGACCAAATTCATTGAGTCAAGGTTTCGATTGTCACGAATGATCTTTCCTAATTCTGCTCCATCCATGCCGGGCATTTCCATGTCGAGTAATGCTATGTCGAATGGAGGCTGGGTATTGTTATTCAGGATTTTTAACGCTTGTAATGCATCTTCAGCCTCATCTACGATCACACCCCATTGTGCAAGTTGGCCCTTTAGTACCTCACGATTCGTGGTGTTATC
>CAJXZM010000055.1 GCA_913063125.1 uncultured Gammaproteobacteria bacterium
TCACCATGGTTGAACCTTTTTCGTTAATGTCAGCAGAAGCAGTCATTGGGTATTACACTCCGTCTTAAAGTTACTATCCTAGAACAAACAAAGAGCCCTCTATTTGGGGCCCGTATCGCCAGGACTATGACGTAACACGAAAATAAAGGCAAGGTTATTTACGGACATAACGTATACCCTAACGACACATTTATAAACCTAAAGGTTATAACAAGCAAATGTACCGAGCCTATAGCTCAGAATGCTTAACCCATTTAAGTTCAGCCATGCCTATGCCTACTGTAGGCATGTCCAAACACACAATACTAGCGGTACCCATTGGTGGCCCCTCATGAAAATGGCCTGACACTAGACGCCCAATCAAGCCACTAACCAGAGGTTGATGGCTCACCATTAACACCGAACCAAATGATTCATAACCAGATAGAAGCTTAATAACACTATCTGGAGAGTCATTTGGCGTGATTTTGTCGCAGGTAAGGACTTCATCCTTGTACCCCACACCTTCAACCACACGCCGAGTTGTTTCTTGCGCCCGCAGATAAGGGCTTGCCAAAATAAGCCCTATTGATTTATTCGTTTCATTAACAGAAGCGCTACAAAGGTGTGAATAGAGGTGCCTTGCAGTACCTATTGCCTGATCATGACCCAGCTGACTCAGTGGGCGCAGGCTGTCGCGGGAAGCTCTCATTAGTGCGTCACCATGACGCATAATATATAAACGAAACGTCATACCTTACAGACCCTCCTTGTTATTTACTGACAATGCCGGTATTTCTTCAAAAAAAAGCGCCACCATTTCTTTGGCTTCTCGCTTGCTCAACCCGAGTTCTTCAAAAAGATTTTCTGCCAAATCCGCCTTCGTTAACGCAGTCATCGTGATTCCCTCAGAATTAGATTGAGCGTGCCTTTCAAAAAAGCAGGGTTGGCCCAAATGTGACGATCTTCAACCCATCGCCTACGTTAGATCATTGATAACCATCAAATAATACACTATTTGGTCAACCATTCATCGGCAATTTGGCGCGCATTCCCCAAAATCCAAGGGGTTACCCACCAAAAATGGCTCAAATTTCACCCCCAAAAGATAAATTTGCCCAGAAATACCTAGCTCACGTTGAATTTTCGAATGTAACGCACCAAATAGTCCTACGCTTTTTCCAGCCTAAACACATCCACCCCCTAGCGCCAAACTCCCCCAATAACCATAGACTTTTAGAAGTAAGCCCTCTATCCTTCACCACATTTTGACATAATTTACCCAATTATATATTCAAGCAAGGATGCGCATTGAGAACTTATTTTCGTCCCCCCTTTCAGTAACGATGTAAACACAACGCACTCATGGCATAAAAATGTGCGCCACTGTTTTACTGGTACAAATAAATACTAAACACAAATTAAAAATCTCAACTACCATGGATAATTTTAATTATGAATGACTACTCAAGCTTTTCTTAATCACATCAATATTCACGCTTTACGGCTGTAAAAATACGCTTACAGTAGAAAAAAGTTGGGGAAGGAACAGTCACATCAACATCAGGAACGATTAACTGCGGCACAACATGTACAGTTAGGCATCTCGAAAACATTCAAGAAACACTCACTGCAACACCTAAGCCTGGCCATACCTTTGAACGCTGGGGAGGCGCATGCTCTGGAATATCAGAGTGCACCCTAACGATTGACACCGATGTAACTCACACAGTATCCGCAATATTCTCCGCTATAGCAGTAGCAGACGTTATTGGCGTAATCGATCGCATCGCATTAGTCGGAAATAACTATATTGTTTCAGGTTGGGCCTGCGAGCCAGGAAACCAGCACGCAACAGAAATAAAACTTGTCGTTTATGATGACGAAGGAAAAGAAGTATCTCTATCAACAGTTTCAGCAGACCAAGACTCCAACTATGAAGTATTAGAGGCATGTAAAACCAACACCCTTCCTGACATCAGCAACGTTAAGCATCGTTTCAGTTTCGATATCGCATTCCATAACATTGAAAAAAATATGCCGAAAAACATCTCTATGTAAAGGCAGCATCAACACAGAACACTGTCATTCTAAACTCAGGCGTTTTTCAAATACCATCTGCGATCGACCTCTCATATTTTTTGATTCACAATCAGAGCCGCAACATCACAATTGATGAAAAGCTCACTGTCAAAGTCAATCAAAGCATAGAAAAAGGCACAATCACTGTTCACGGTAAGTTGACGTGTCCTTATAGCGACACATATGAGATCAAAACTGATGATATTTTTGTCGAAGGTCCTCATGCACATGTCGAATGTGGTACAACCGAATCCCCATTCGAAGGAAGTATATCTTTCATCCTCACAAACAATATTTCTGTCACTGACCTCGATAAGCCAGGCAAAGAATTTGTTACTAAGATGGGCGGTACCATCAGGCTAACTGGGAAACCAGGAAAAAGCGGTTTTGTAAAATCATCAAGTACAGCTAATCCTGGTAGCGACGTTATTCAAATTGACAATTCCATGCTGCCCGGCAAAGGAGAAACTCAAGATTGGGAAAGGGGTGACACTTTAGTAATAGCATCATCTTGTTTTAACCCCGCTGAGTCTGAAACTGCTGTTATAACCGAAATTTCGTCAGATAAAAAGACCATCACTTTAAGTGAAGGCTTGAAGTTTAAGCACTGGGGTGAGATAGAATACTTTAATAACCCAAATGGCACGCCCTCTACACTTGACGAGCGCGCTGAAGTTGCCAACCTCACAAGAAACATCAAAGTTTTTTCTGATGATAATGATGGCATTACTGGTGCGCACATGATGATCATGGGGCACGGCAGTCAAAGCAGTGGGTTTATTGATAATGTCGAATTTAAGCATGTTGGCCAGAAAGGCGTAATGGGGCGCTACCCTTTCCATTGGCATAAAGGGGGAAATGTAGAAGGCCAATACATTAAAAATTCTAGTATTCACGAATCATTTAACCGCTGCGTGACCATTCATGGAACTCACCAAGCCGAAGTCCGCAACAACACATGCTATAACCATTTTGGACACGGTTTCTTTCTGGAAGACGGTATTGAAAGAAAGAACAAAATCATAGGTAACATTGGAATACGGTCAAAAAAGGTAAAGCCTGAGTATGCCTTATTAGATAGTGAATCTGGCAATGAAGACGACACCCGTTTTATGCCTCCAGCTACCTTTTGGATATCCAACCCAGACAACATCATCACCGACAACGTAGCAGCACGTTCTGACGGAACGGGCTTTTGGATGGCATTTCACACGGATGATCCCTGCTTAACAACTGACACTACAACTGGCAGACCTGATTGCTATGAGCAAAAGAGCGGTGAACAGAGAAATCGCCCATCCGCTTTCATGAAAACCCTCGCGTTTTCGGACAATACAGCTCACAGCTCAATGATCGGTATTACCCACGACGGCGGCCCAAACGGGCACCTTAACGGAATCCAAAACCCAGATGGTACATACAACCCGAACCCATTAAATATTAATGACTGAATAACAATAAGCACTCATTATGCACCCAAAGAGATTAATAGTGAGTCCATAGCCCCTCAAACTTTTTCGAATAACATTGCTTACAAGTCTTCAATGACTGGCATCTATTACAGAGGGGATGATGCTACCTACAAAAATACACTTGTGGCTGACAACGGATCGTCCATCTTCTTTTCAAATAATCAGGCACTCGTAGGCTCGACCGTTATAGGTTTAAGCAGTAACTATTCAACATCCGACTTAAACTACTTAAACTACTTAAAGTCTAACGTACGATTTCCGTTAGACGAAAACATCAATGGCGCTTTACTTTATGATGAGCCATTAACATTAGAAAATGTGCATTTTGCAAATTTCTCAGACATCGACCTCATATTTTTCAATGGGGAACTTGACGACGAAAACTCACACCCTGAAGAATTTTATAGTGATTTCAAATATACGCCGACAGCCATCAAACTTAACGGGGCCGCTGCCAACTACACCAACATATCAAGCAGATTAACTTTTAGCCCTCAACCTAAGCGAAAAGTAGATTTACGCTTAGATGGGAATTCGAGACTATTTCCATTGGGGGGATAATTACACTCACGCCTTAAGAGACCTTGACGGATCACTCACTGGTGTTGCAAATACTGAACTCAGGCCAATCAACCCAATGAATGACGACCCTGAGTGCAGCACTGGTGATGAGTTAGATGGCTATATCTCGGTCTCTCTCTGTGAAAACCATGAAACTGGCCATATACGTTTACTACCAAGCAAGACGCGAGTGGATCTAAGTACAGGCGCAATACTAGAAGGGCAAAACGCCAATACTCTGTCATTCACCGTACAGAAAAACTCAGAAGCACCGTTACTACAGCACTCCAAGCCTGAGGGCCCAATCTACAATAAGTTCTCAATGAATTTGAATAGAGATGATCAGTACCATATCCAAGGCATCCACTGGAATAAAGAATCTGAGAAATATATAGATATAATCTTCTCAAGTATAATAATGGGACAAGTATCCCCAGTCATTAGCGTTGAACTAGGCAACACTAATGACATGGACAACGGTTTTGACGGCTGCAAGCTCATGAAACTAACAGGGGGGACACCTGTTGAAGTTTTGACTGAAAGAGAAGGTAGAATGTTTTTTCAATTGTCCACCTATCTTAAAGGGGGCAACACATTCGGCCACTACAGGTTAGACTGTTCAAATTAGCGGTTAAACGAGTACTGCTAATGATTTGAGAGACACTCATACGTAATGAGCGCCTCTCAAATCACAACCCATTCAGATGAGCCTCGCCATACTTATCGATGGCTCGACAAGCTGAAACGAAAACTACCTGAGTTTAGACCCCTCGTGAAACGTCATAATGAACCTCAACCAAAACAAACTCAGAGAAAATCAAAAAGACTAAACATTATTCTGCCCACTATTAAACGCATCATCGACATCACCAGCCCAAACCAAGTGTAATTTTACGCTTTAGCTGCGTAAATCGGAAACCGCCTAGATGCTCTTCACGGCAGGTGCGCGGTTTGCGACAGAACAATAACGAGCGGGAAAGGACTTTACCCTCTTCGATAAATCCATAAGCTAGACACACTCATGCCAATATGCCCTCTCCCTCCAGAAATATTAGTCTCTGGGCCAACGAGCGCTATTTTGAGATCATATGCTGCTGGATTAGCGCTGAACCCCATGCTTGGTTGAAGTGCGCGCGCATCGTTAATGATATTCCTGAAATTCTCGATTCCAATACAAAAACCCCGGTCCCTATTGCCAGGTATTGTACTACCCCGTTCAAAGGCAGCTAGCGGATTCCCATATCCAGGAATAGGGATGCTATAGCGAGAGTTGTCCTGACCTTGGCTTTGCATATGCGATATTGCAATTGGAGGATTGGCGCCTGCTTTATCAGTGTCGGTGATCATGTAATCTTTGACTTGCCAATCATATCGAGAGTCGAACATCATTACGTTCAAGACAACACTTTTATCAATGGTTCTGTCATTAAAAAACATCGTCATCATGACTTGATTGACTGCACCTTCTGTATACGACGTGGGGATATTCATCGTTCCGCTCATGCAGAGAAAATCATTTGTATTCCAAATCGGTTGGTCAACATCTACTCGGTATTGCAGTGACGTTAGCACCTGTCCTCCAGGTAATGTCGGGATCTCAAAAGTATTTAGATGCATCCCAACAGAGTACCAATCTTTCTGAAAGATAGTTGAGCCATAGCCTGGCTGCTGAGAAGACTGCAGCATTAAAGCTCGCTGACTGTTCTCAGTACGATCGACGGGGTCAAGCCCTGTCCATGGGTAGCCTGACCAAACGTTTGGGCTTATTGGTTGCATTGTACTGTTTGTATTGACAATACTGTTTGCCAATAGGTTTAAGCCAGGAGTAGGGTTTCTAGATAAGAAGCCTGGATTGTTAACTATGATGGTCTGCAAGTTTGGAATTTGAGGGGTATAGTAAAACTCGGTATTCGTCCATGCAGCAGCTTGGAAGCTTGCTATCGCTCCAATGCAAAATGCTAAGGCACGCGTTGGCTTGTTAAGCATAAAGTGTCCTTTCACGTGATAATATAAGAAAGTTTGCATCTGGCTTTCACTCTTGATACAAGCCTGAAAATCAATTTATCGAAATGCTACCACCCTATGAAACCTGTGCGCAGGTACTCCAACAATGTTGTCTTCCACATCATGACAGTGAAAATGTCCTTTTATACCTGTCGCAAACATGCTCAAAACAAGGCTATACATCTTTTTTTCGGCACCAGGTATCCAGCAAATTGTGCCACTTGATAATTTAAAAAGAACCTCCCCGTCATCTTGCCATTCAGTAACTTCAACAATAGTCAGGTTTTCACCATACACCCAAGCATTTGCTGACAATGACATACCACTCAAACAAATGAAGACCAATCCAGCCAAGATACCTTTCATAACGACTCCTTTTATTAACCGATTAACAATAAACAAGATTAAGAGCAAACGTGTTGCTCAACAGATTTCATAAAAAAAGAATCACAGAAATGAGGAAAATAACAAAAGAAATCAGACTCATCTATGTGTCTTTTTTATTACGCGCAAATTCTGCATGATTCAAAGCATAATTGCACGCAATATTAAAAAAACAATAACTTAGCCTGACTTTGTCCGTTTACTAGGGAAAATCCCCGGTACCCCTAAACACTAATCAAAAAGGATAAAATTAATAATGGGTATCAAGAACGCTATTGGTACATCTGTCTGATCAAGCAAAAAACTAACTTTCTCACTTAAAAAATCAGGTTCGCCATTTTCATCCTCGTCAAATGGGATATATGCCCATACATCTTCCCTTACGTTTGCTCCACAGTTGTTCATACGCCCGCGGACCTCATAGCCTAATATATGGACATTGCTAGGAAGGTCAGACAGATCATCAATGACATACTTACGCGTACCACCTCTTCCTGGAAATTCACCGGTAACTGGATAATGACCAGACCAAGTGTACGGTACGGTTCCATCGAACGGATAGACTGCTAGACGATCACTTACATCTGGATTCATATAATAATACTGGTTATCAAATACTTGATTGTTTTTGATCCATTTGAGTTTCACTCCTTGCTTCTGCCCGTTGGATAAGACCCTGTGAACATAATAGCGCGACTCTTCCCAGATTATATTGGGAGATTGCTGGGTATAATAATTAATTAAATGCTTTGCAATTCTTTGGGCGCTATATGAACGATCTGAGTATTCAATCAACCCTGAATCTAGATCAAGGCTAATAGAAAAAAAAGTCCCAGGCACCGCAATAGAAACAGCCTCTCCATTTTTAACAGCATTAGCCCAAATAAGGTCTTGTTGCGGGTCATGATCTACCCATTCACAATAATCTGGATAAAAAATCTTATCAAAGGCAACCACCGCCTTGTTAGAATTTCTTGCATATTTCACTACAGGGGTAAAAATCCATGAATTTGTGTTATTTCCATATGGATTATCAACTCCCACCCCTGTGTATTGCGCATAAGAATCTTCAAACAAAAAATTGTCAATATCTTCCTGTTGGATGTACGGATCCTTGTACACAATTGTCTTATTTTCAATAGACCTCTCGAATTGCTCCAAAATCGCTTCGTCCCCAAACTCTGTGCGCAATGCAGTCCAGAATTCGATATCAAACACTGCAGTCACATAGTAATCTGCATCCATTAAAATTTCCCACGCACTGTCTGGCTCAATCTCAATATACTCAAGAACGTTCAGCTCAACATCAAGAGCACTAACATGGAATGGAAACAACATAGCCATTCCAATAAACGTCACCAATCTATTCTTCATATTTATTCTCTCTATAAGTACAAGTCACAAATTTAGTTAATGTCAAATATACGTAATAGCAACCCCTTCTAAATTGGATGCCGCTAACTAATTGGGGCGCTAATACTAAAAACTTAGGCAGTAAGTATCAAGCTAATTCAAACAAGCCAAACCGTTATCACGTACTGCTTCCAGTTCTAACCGGGAAGAAACCGCTAACGATGTAGTAAAGATAACACTACCCGTTAGCGGCGGAAGTTTGCATCTGACTTTAACTCTTGGCATAACCTAAAAAAGTCACAAACTAACAATCAAAGCTATCTCACTTCATGCATAAAAAGCGTCAAACAAGATAAAAACTACTTTTGATATAAATCCTCGACTGGCCTGAGAATCAATTTATCGGAACGCTACCACTTTATGGAACCTGTGCGCAGGTACTCCAACAATACTCTCTTCCGCATCATGACAGTGAAAATGTCCTTTTATACCTGTCGCAAACATACTCAAAACAAGGCTATACATTTTTTTTTCAGTACCAGGAATCCAGCAAGTTGTACCACTTGATAATTTAAAAACAACATCCCCATCACTTTGCCATTCAGTAACTTCAACAATAGTCAGGTTTTCGCCATACACCCAAGCATTTGCTGACAATGACATACCACTCAAACAGATGAAGATCAATCCAATCAAGATACCTTTCATAACGACTCCTTTTATTAACTACTTAACAATAAACAAGATTGAGAGCAAACGTGTTGCTCAACATATTTCATAAAAAAAGAATCACAGGAATGAGGAAAATAACAAAAGAAATCAGACTCATTCATGTATCTTTTTTATTACGCGCAAATTCTGCATGATTAAAAACATAATTGCACGTAATATTCAAAAAGAAGCCCTAACACAACATCATTTATTAGGCATTGAAACCAAGATTTTTTCGTAGCTACTTGGCCTTACCCCACAGGATCCATTTATTCGACCACAAATCCCAAGTAAGAGAGCCTGCGTTCTCACCACCACCATCCCCTGCTCCCCAATAGATAGCGAAAGGACTAGCGGCATGCCCCATATCATTGCGTAAAATCCCAGAATTATGATTTACTCCTTCATTAGAAGGAACATCTGCCAGAAAAGTAAAATCAATACCATTGTCACTACGATACACGCTAATCAATTCCGCAGAGGAACCATTGTGTCCCGCAGTCGCTAGGTACGTGCCATCACCTTGCTCAGGAAAGTAGGCAACATCCCAAGAAAGCTTAGAGCCATCCTCCTCTGGCATGACAACTTTTACCCTTGTATTTACATCCCACTCATCTAGATTAGCTTTATCTAACGAATCAATCCGCCACACCGTATTTCCATGTATCCCACTAACATCAGTATAATACATTGTCCAAGTTTGCCGTTTAAAATCCCAAAGTACACTAGGCATACCCGCACCATAAGAGTTGGATTCTACGTTAATCATATCGACAACCATACCTTCCCTGTCCCACGTGAGACCATCCATTGATGTTGCGTGGAAGATTCTATTTCGTTCATTAACATCACCTTCATTACCTGAATGCTCACTGTCATAGAACATGTGCCATACGTCATTATGTCTCACGACTGTAGGGTCACAGGTGTGTAAGCCTTCGTCTTCAGTTTTTACGTCATTATGAAAAACCTTTATCGCGTCACTCCAACTACCTCCACCATCAAATGTGTCGATACGATATATAGCATCTCTATCACCTGTTTCATTGAGTCCGCAGTAATATATTATCCAATCAGTGTCGTTTAAAAAAGTTATGTCTGGCGCATATTCATAGGAAGCATCAATATGTTGGATGCGATTTGTATTTCCAAAATCCAGCGTATCAGCCGCACAGGCCACTAAAAAAGCCGTTGTCAGACAACCTACCGTAAAGCCGATTTTCTTTATTATTGTCATATCACAAGCTTCCCTGATTTTGAGAAGAAAACAAACCTGACGAAACACAAAAGATTGAAGCTGCTATAAGCCTTTTCATTTAATATCCTTGTTACTCTGTTATTGATTATAAATGTTCATCACAAGAAATCTTCACTGAGGTTCTTCAATAAAGTCATTATTTTTAATCCAGTAGCATAACCTAAGTTACTATTTAAATTGGAAATCATTAGATCACAATAAACCCTGGGCCAACGAATCGTACAATTTTATACCAAAAATGCAAATATTAGCTTTGTCTAAATACGCTTGATACTGGAGCAACGGAGCTGGTAATACGGTCGGCGCAAGGTAACCTAAGGTTATGTCGGGATTTTTGTTACGCCTGCCTGATGGATGTGTGCAAAGAAGAAAAACGTATCACGACCATTACTCAGTTAACAATTTTCTTGTTCAGCGCACTCATGAGGAACTGATGAATTTTCAGAGGACTGCTATCGTCATTGTCCTGTTTTTGTTTTTACCTGCTTATATATTAGCTCCCGTATAGGATGACCGTCAATAATTGCCCCCCCCATTTCAAAGCTAACATTAGTTATCTTGTTATCTACTAACCGCACAATAAGAAACTCAGCCATGTCATTTTTGTTGCTTCGAATTCTAAAAATAATCCTCGTGCTTCTATCCATACAATCAACATTAGCTGACTCTATAGTTAGTGCAGCTTGAAGTTTATCAACGCTAGAGATATAACTCATTAAACGCTCTCCAAATTCTGAACTTTCTATACCTACCTGCTCCATTTCGTTAGCAAGATATTTCAAATTAAAAAATCGAGCTGTATTAGAGTCACTTTCTTTTAATTCATCGTGATAGCCCCTAAATACATCCACACTTGCCTCATGGCAGGAATAATTGCCTCCTGCATATGAGACATTGGCAATTAATATTCCTACAATAAGAGCAACTAGATATCTCATTATTAGTACATTATCCATTAACATCCCTTATAGCCTCTAGCACTACATTGATTTATATAATTTGTTGATCCCGTTCGGTATTGTATGTCAGCTCGCCCTGAACGATTCTGCATAGTGTTTCGCATAATAAAATCTGTCGGATCCACATTGATGGATCCATTATAACTAGGGACGTGCTGCCCAATATCGTACCCCCAGTAACTATTCGAATAATGAAGTTTCCACGCCACTGTATTACTGGAAAAGTCACTTAATGTAAACTGCAACCCTTTCACATCAATCCCCAAGTTAGTGAGTTCACTGGTCAACCCGTTGAGTTCACCTTTAATAAATCCGACACTTGCGCTTACCTTACCATTTTGATCAAAAGCAATCGATGCAGCGCCTAGGTCAACGTTTAATTCTACTCCACCACTAGATAGCTTACCTTTTATGAACTTTCCGAACTTGACTTCAATTTCACCTTTCGTTAAATCAATACTACCCTTTTGCGCATCCTTCCCATTCTCATTAAACAAATGCACAGTAGCCGCAGTAACCGCCCCTCTCATAAAGTCACCACCAACAGCCTTCGAAGCCAAACCGCCACTAACGGCAACAATCGCCGTCGAAGCGGTTAAATTCATAGTGCTCATATCAAACGCACCATTAATCAACTTCGGTATCAATGCAGAAACCGCACCCTCTCTAAACGTGCCTCCCCGCGCCATACTAATCACACCATGCGAGACAGCATGAAATGCCAACAACTTAGGGTCCAGATCTACTCCCAATCCCAACTCAGACTTTATCGTTCCATGAGCCGCAGAATACGTAACACCGGCCGAAAACGCCGCAAACGCTCCCGATTCCAATGCTTGCCCCACGTCACCCGTATTAGCAAACGACACAACCGTGGCACTAATGCCCGCCTGGCTCGCCGCATTAATCCAAGTTGCACCTTGAGGCAACGCATCAAACCCTCCCGTTGCATACATCAACGCCAGTTGCCCTGCTATTTGTATATTAGGATTATCTGAAAATTGAGAAAACGCATAAAAAGCAATCGCTGCAATGACATGAATAGGAGAGTTACCCGTCGGATCATTCGCCGATGCGGGATTCCCTCTCACATACATATACCGATTGTAATCCAACGGCGTCGACGCATCAGAGACAATACTATCCGGCGAGACAAATCGCCCAATAACCGGATCAAATAACCGTGCATTCATATGCACTAAGCCGACGTTATCTAACATTTCATGAGAGGTAAAACCTTTCAAATCTCGCATAAGAATCGAGTCATCCAACCCGTACACAGACAAGAAACCTTCTGATTCAACCTCAGCTAAAAGGTCAGCAACATAACTTTCTTGTGCAGATTCATCTAACGATACAATATCATTACTTTGCTCTGACATTGCCTCATTTTTAATCTCTTCAAATATATCTCGACCATAAGGCGTATAATAACGGCGCTTAACAACGGTCATTTCAGCATTAGTAATAACTTCACCACTACCCAACAAATCGCGATGAATATACACAATCTTGTCCGCTATCATATCGCTACTGGATACGGTTGCATCTGGGTCGTTAGCGGCTTCTGCCAACGCTGATTCTCCCTCGGTCCTCTGTAAGGTCGCTACAACTTCGTAACCATTAAAGAAAGAGTGCTGTGCTATTTCTTCTCCAGTCGGGCTGCCATTCTTCATGCGGACTATGTACTCATAACCAGGACTAACATAGTAACGTGTTTCGCTTTCAGTGCGTTTTACTGCACGCCTATTTCTTGCGTCATAATCAAATGCAACAGAGCTTTCGCCACGAGTAACTTTAGATATCTTATTAAAGTTTGTCCATTGATAGGCACGCTCTCCGTCATTCAACGTGTTCCCGTTGGCATTATAGTTGTAAGCATAATGCTGATTATTATGATCACGAGACACCAGTTGCTGGGTTATGCTGTCATAAATCATGACACCTGCATCGGTTTTAAACTCTAGGTTACCGTAGCTATCAAATTCATAGTGATGCTGCAGTTTATAATCACCCTGATTAAATTCCCAATCGATTAGGCGCCCGGCGTTGTAATCAAAGTATTCTGTAGTCGCTACGTCACCGCTATTATCAACTTTGCTCGCCACAGAACCACGAGTGTTATAGGTGTACTCCAAATCACGAATATCCGAGGTGTTTGCGCTATAGGCTCCGGTCGTAATACGGGTAATTAAACCGTTCTGAGCATTATATTCGCGCTGGGTATATAGACCATTACCGAAAACTTCATTTTGTACTTGCCCCTGAGGGGTTCGTGCAGCAACTGCCCATAGGGTTAAGTTGGCGTCAGTATCTTTAATGTCATTGGCATAGCCCACTAACGAGACTAAATCCTCCCCTTCAAAGCCAGATTCAGTAAAGACTTCGTTGTTAGCAGCCATTTGAGCAGTAAGTGTTCCGTAGTTATCGATAACACTTAATAGCTCTGTTTTTACACCTTCGCTGTCTGCACGTTCGCGGTTATATAAATAACGATAATAATCTTCTAATTCTTTGTAATGGGCAATCTCGTCAACGCGGGATAACGCACTCTCTGTCCAGAATTCTTGACGACCAATAACCGTCTTATACTGTTTCCCATCGAGCGTAATAATGTCATCCATATCATTTGTTTTACTCGCCAAACCATATGCACTAGTGCCGTATACTGCATTATACAACGCTATAAATTCAGTTTGTTCTGCACCGACAAGGTCATCTGAGGATATGGGAGCTGTGCCAGGATCAGCATCAACAGGCACCAACATGACACCAATAATTACTTTGTACATTCTGTTTGTGTAGTGTTGTTTTTTGGTAACGCTGACATCAGTAATTGTTGTGTATTCTGTAGCGCCTTCACTGGCGTACAGTTTGTAACTGCCTTCCATAGTACATACCCAAGAAGTACAACTATGTGTATCACCTCCTTTAAGGAATCGGCTACGTGAAATTGTATGAGTGGTGTTATTTTCCAATGTGTAGTAATAGTCCACAGTATTAGCCATGAAACCGATGATTTTATTACGGTAAGTTTTGTATGTAGTCTCGAACCAATTACTGTTATGTATTAGCCCGAAAAATTGTGCATCTACAACCAACTCATTATTCACAATACTTATTGACGTTATTTTAACCTTGTAGGATGCAATCTCGCTTAAGCTACTAACTGTAGAAGGGAAACCTTCTATTAATTCTAGCCCTTTATTCTTATAACAAGTATTCCCTTGCTGAACAGGGTTTTCATTGCCACATGAATACATGACGGTATATTCAAGAAGTTCTTTTTTCTCAATAAGACATGCTTGCCCAATACAGGGATAAGGAATAGTCACAACACTACCATCTTCTAGCGTGTACGTTTCCGTTACACCTTCGTTTAATTCATATGGCGTTAGGCGGGTTCCTAAATAGTCAGGCTTTACTTCTTGAGTTGTATCCACATCACCTGCAACTCCCACGTCATATCCGGCAACATCGTATCCTGCAACGTCAGTCCCCGCAACGTCATGTCCAGCATCAATGAATATCGTAATATCTCCAATTTGAATGGGGGCCCATTTCTCAACGTGATAACCCTCTACGTGATAACCATCTACGTGATAACCATCTACGTGAACCGAATCAACATATTGAGTGTACTTAAAATCATAATAGACATTGGCGGTATTAAGATTAATACCGTTTTCTGCTTCATCAGCAAACGCCTCATGAATCGTTGCCAACTCTTTATATGCACTCGCTGCTTGCTCGTATAATTGATACGGAATGACATAAGAGCTATCGACATTCGGTGTAAATAATTCTATATCTTCCTGTTCATATACTGCTAACAGGCTATCTGACATACTGTTGATATTCCCAACCGGCACGGTAACCAATTTAATATCGTATCTTTTACAACGTCCACCGGCATACCACTGCGCATATTTGGTACATTCTCTATATTCAAATTTATGTTCTTTGTTTTCAATTCCGATATATTTAAAATGGAGCCCACCAAATTCAGCCCTAATTGCTTCAGCTTGTTTAAGTAATTCATTGGCCTCATTACGATATTGATTCGCCAGCATTCGGTGCTGGTCTGCCAACGCTTGTAATTGACTAATCGCGCCACCGACGGTGTCGGCTGCAGTTTTATAAAACGATACGCGTGAGTTATATTCCAAAGCTCGCATTTCATGGTAATAAATCAGACTCTGATAATCTTTGATTTTCCCATCAAACTCGAGCAACTGTTGCATTAATTCGCCATACAGATTGGAAATATTATCCCAGTTAACATCATCAATTTGGCTCGCGGGAATTTTCATCTGGCTCAGATTGCCCATATTGTCATAGGCATTGACGATTTCTAATCCGTTCGGTTGAATGGTCTTAATGACACGACTAAAGCCATCGTACTTAAGTCGTGTCTGGAAGACTTTGGTATCAATTAATAGTGTTTCTGTTTCCGGTCGACCTTTGGAGTCATATGTCCATTTCCGTATTGCTAACGAAGCAGCGATCTCCTCCTTAGACTGCCCAATACCATCACCTTCCTCAAAATATGAAAATGTGGTGGTATCCTCTCCTGCATAAACATGCCACTTACGCCCTAGGTCGTCGTAATCAAAATTGGTGACATTTTTTTCAGCATCTGTTTGCTGAATCAATTCACCAAAGGCATTGTATTGATACAACCATATACCTGTTGCGGGGTCATCCATGAGGCTTTTAAAACCCCGGTCATCGTATTCAATGCGCGTAATGACGCCTTCACGGTCGGTTTCGACAAGATTCCCGAGCGCATCATAGGCACTGCTAACCACTAAACCATCTTCAGTAACCTGTATCGCTTTCCCTTCAATGCCAATAGTCACTGTTTTGCTATAGTCACCCGCATTCAACGTGGTGGTAATCGCATTATTCACTGCATCAAACGTAAAATAGGTATTTGAGTCGCTTCCATCAGGCCCGATTTTATTTTCTTGAATAGCTCGGCCCGCATCATCATAAGTGAGAGTGATCCAACTGGGTGTGGTTGGACTACCGTTCGGAACACCCCAATCCAATTTATAGACAGGCAGGCTTTGAGTCACTTTCTGATTAAATTCATTGTATAGGCTATATTGCATCACTAGCCGCTGAATTGTTCCGCTGGATGTTGTTGTCGCTAAACCAACACGTTCACTAATAACCTCTCGCCCCAGAGCATCAAAATAGGCCATTTTCCATGATCCACTCGCATGGGTTTCTGTAGCGCTATATACAATAGGGTTGCTGAAATCAAACCCATGCCCAGCTGGAAACACCTGGTCCCCCGCAAACCAATCAATGTCCCAGGTAGTTACATTGTCATCAATGCTGGAATAGGTTTTAATTTTTTGGCACTGTTCGTTGTATTCAGTAAATATTTTTTTACCCGCTATATCGGTAGCCACCGTATTGCCTAGACAATAGGCATGGTTATACTCAAAGGTAGCTAATTGATCCAGCATATTAGTCGAGGATAAAACACGCCCTAACTGATCATAGGTATTTCGAGATACCCTCTCCACACCATCAAGATCCACTAGCCGAGTGGTTTGCGGATTACCGTATTGATCAAAATCTTCGTATTTATTCAATAAAGCTTTTACTGATTGCGGCTCAATTGTTTGCTTGGTCATTAACCCGTTTTCATACTCATAAGCGACGGCCCTTACGATGCTGCCGCGACGATTGGTATGGGTGACAGTTTGCAGCGCAGGACGGCCTAATATCCAGTTCGAAATATCATGATGATAATCAATATCTGTCACTACTTGTCGACTATTGGCACTATCACTTTCATCCAGCACGGTTCTTTGAGGGTAGCCCCATTCATCCGGGTCGCTGTATACTGAGGTTGCTGTTTTAGTTTGGTTGCCCTGTAAATCAAACTGAGTTTCAGTTTGATTATCTAATACCACTCTGTAGGTGTCATCCGATTGTTCATCGACCGTAAACGTGTTTTCTTTGAGGTTGACCAGCACGCCATCTATATAGTTTTCAATGCGTTTCTCTCGACCTTGGATGTGCTCACCCATATACACATCAATAATCGTTTTGCTATTCAATGCGGCTTGTGAGCGCGATAACTGGGAAAATCCTTGTACTGCAACATCTGGGTTTGAAAGATAACTTCCATAACGGTAATCTATTTTCGAGGTAACATAATCGTCATCATTAGCAGCATTATCCATCAGTACCGGCACATCGGTAATTATTGCGCTAACGACGCGTATATTCGGCGGACTCTCATGAAACCCTGCAGGGGTGTCTGTGGCGTAGTCATACAAACCATCCCCTAATAAATTCCCATACTCAATAGTTGTCGATAACCCAAAACTATTTGTGACGCGGGTAAGAAGCCCTGCAGTATCATAGTTAGCATTAGTAGAACAACGAATACCATCAATGCTACGGTAACAAAAGTCGGGATAGCCATCGTTATTCACATCAGATACATTTATCAGGTTTCCGTAACCAGCGCGCATCACTTGGAAATAGAAACGCGTCGGTGCATTAAAGAGTTCACGTACAAAATTTGCGAATAATTTGGTACCTTGTGTGGTCGACCCGATATCTGAACTAATATTGTGAGTCACATTAAATGCACCAAAGGATTGGCCTGCACCTTGGTTAAGGCTGCAACTTAGCTGGTTACTTTCAATGAGACAAATATCAGATAAGCCGTCATAGTTCACATCATCTGTTCTCATACTGGCGAGAATGGGCAACATAGCATCACCATCTCTACCTTGATAAATTGATGATAAATCCAACCATGAAGATCCGGCAGAAAAGCCAACACCCGTATTCGTTCTACACTGTAGTTTTTCATCTCGTATTAAGCAGATATCTGCCAACTCATCCCCGTTAAGATTCACCATCCGGAAAGTGAGCCCAAACTCTTCCACTGTTTTACTAACATTATCAGCCCCTTCCCTTGTAAGCTGATAACCCTGTACATTCGATTGAATATCATGGCCAATAAAAGATGGTAAGGTTAAACCAAATTGCTTAACAGGATCTGACAATTGCAACGAAGCTTTATCACCTGCAGAGTGATAACCAGTGTAACTACAAACAAAACCTTGTTGGCCAATGGATAACCAACAAAGGTCTCTATCAAAGTCACCATCCATATCAAGCCATAACGGTTGTAAATAATTAATATTTTCTGTGTCGACCTCTTCCAAATAAGAATCGTTGGTTCCAACATCATATTTAGTTTCAACGATTGAAACTGTTTGCCAGCTATCAATGATGTTTGCAGACACATCCACCATAACAGCGCCAGAAAAATCACTGCCATTACCTTGAATACACTGATATTGACCAGTGCCATTACCATCTCGGTTAGTGAATCCACATACATCCGTATAATAATCGCCGTTTAAATTTTGAAAACTAACGCCATCATCCTGATTCATGGCCGTTGTCCAATAGCTTGCCGCAGAAAACTTCACTCCGCCGTCATTTAACGCACAACGCACTCCGGTTTCGTCAAAAATACAATAATCTGCAAAGCCATCTCCATTCAAATCCATTAAGAATAGGCTGTTGAACTGCTTATAGCCGTCATCGTCATCTGCATATCCTAAATTCTCGCCCCAAGACGCCAATGGTAAATATCCACCATTCTGATTGAGCGCGCACTGCACACCAGCATTGACCTTATATAAACAAAAATCTGGAAAGCCATCTTTATTGACATCACCTGCCACATAACTAGGCGCCTTTTCAAAAGAGTTTGTGGCTCCAGCAGCCAAGTATTGAGCTTTAGGAATCACGAGCGTCTGATCATTTGGCCCATCAATTGAATTACCAGCATCGGGTAATTCTTGATAACCAAATTGTAAGGGCTCTAAGCAAGAATTATCAGAAAAACATTTGGTAACATTGGTTAAACGATCAATGGGAAGTGCGGTTTGAACGGTTTCATAACTGAAACGATATTCATAACTCAAATTGCCATTTGTTGTGATTCTAATGGTTTGTAATCGTTGAGTTAATGCTATTCGACGCCCTTCTTGATACTGTTCAGCAAAGATATTGCTGTCTTCATAGTGAAAACTGACGGTATGAGTTGCATACACAATGCTCTCTAAAAGAGGCGCTTCACCTTCGGTAGCTGACATCGGGGCTTGCGAGTAAGAGTAACTAACGGTATTACCAAATAAATCGGCCTGCTCAACTAATTGCCATGGTGTATAGCGACTCTGCACTTCATCCACTTGTTCAAACGTTAATAAACGCCCATCGGGTGATTTAACAATCCATTTTTCTGGTTCATAATTTGAACCACCTACCGATTGATAATGCACATTGTCATTACCGGAGCGTACTCGATATTCTGTTCCTACTTTAGCGTTATCGCCATCTACCGCCAGCAACCGCTTCCCGTCATGACAAAAGCGCGTTAAATCACTGTATTCTACCCCCGCAAAAAAACCATCTTGCTTCACGTTGGGTGTGCAACGGGAAATGGAGGAGCTAGCCGACAACGAAAACCCTAACCCCAAGATACCAGGGCCACTTTGTTGACTATAGGTAACAGATACAGACGGGCTAAACTCATGAGCACCCGGTGGCAAAGGAATGGGAAGCTGATAATTCGTCGTGCCAGAGCTAACAGAGACCTCGCCACTGAGGTTACCTACTACCGATGAGTAGGAATGGCTGCTGAAAAACAGAGTGAATATCAAGCCGACGAATACTACTAGACTTACCGTTGAGCTATAAGATTCAACTGCCTTGTTTATAAATAGTTTGCGAAGCATTATTTTCACTATTTCTCTTCCGTTTTCATAGTCAGTTTGGGTTGTCACTTTGCTTTTCGATCTAAATCTTTACTTCAACTAAACGCTGATCACTGAGCGCTTTGTTTATTTTTAAATTTTTCAAACACTTTGTTATACCGTTCTTTAAATTCAGCTTCCGTAACTCCGTGTTCAGCGTTTAGCTTTTTGATGAGTTCTTCTGCCGTTTTATCTTTGCCAGCAAGCTCTTTCTCTGTTTTGGCAAAACTATCAATCCTTTTCTTCCCTTTCAGACTAAGCGCCTCCAAGTCTTCTTGTAGCTTTAACAGGTCAACTTGTTTGTTTTTATCTGTACCTAGCAACGCACTAATCGCTTCTTTTTTTTCTTCTACATTTTTGGTTGGCGAATAAAAAAGATAGCCAGCCACACCTAAACCGATCACCAAAAATGCCAATAACATTATCTTCTTCATACCGTTTATTCCTGACATTACGTAGAGACCTTTGAAACCATTACCGTCAAACACTAAGAATACAGGAAACTGCACACCCGATTATGAATAACTCGCACACAACAACAGACCATTCTCAAAAAGTGTAATAAACTCAAACAAACTACGAAGGGGGTGAATAGGCCCACTAGTCCTTGTGAGTAACTGATTCGCGTGCAGGCAGCAACGAAACGGATACGTTCCAATTTGTTAGGAGGATTCTAACAAATAATATGCGATAACTACCAGGGGTAACGTCTAAGTATCACTCGCCTTTACAAAATAATATACAAGTACTTAATCTTCTATTTAACAGCATCTATGCTTCCATTGTGATTTTATTAGGAGGGCAACTGATTGTTGTTTCTTAAGACAGAGCAACTTTCGATCTACAAATAATACGAATGTTCGAATATTGAGCCGCTGAAAGGCGGCTCAATATTCACAACGCCTGTAGCGACAACTACTCGCTACAATTATCTAAAGCCGCCAAAGGTGGTGCGGGATATCGACTGCCCTCATATTGACCATAGAAAAGCCAATGCCGCCAGGCAATATATCCCCCCATCTCACCGTATGCCGCCAATAAGTCTGAGTGCCGGTTTAAATAACTTGCCGAGTGAAATAGATCCGACGCTATTCGCCCTTCATATAAGCCATCGTTAACAAAGTGCGCAAGTAAACCAAGTTCGTCCAAAAAGCCTAATTCTGGGTTTTTACAACGATATATGCCCGGCTTATATGCAAAAGAGGGGCTCCGCCCCTCCATTTTCCCAAACTGCTGCCAATGCAAATACAGCGCATTCTCGTTATCCCCAAAAGCACTTTTCAAATCATTATACGTATCCGCGTAGTACTTATAATCAAACAACGTCTTTTCTGTTAAAAGGTAATTACCCTCATCAAATGCTTTGCCAGCCTTAAAATCCGAAATTAGCTGATCCGCTAGCCGATAGTAATAGTCTTTAGTCGGCCCACCAGGCTCAATGTCTCGGTTACGCTCTGCATCATACTGATCAGTAAAGCACCCAAATGATTCACACACAGGATTTTCTAACGACTGAGGCTGACGCTGAGAAACCCACTCATTCCACCCTGTAATCAAAACGATTTGCGGTTTATGCTCGAAGGCGCTTTTAAATTGTTTAACAAACGTTCTTCCATGCATTTTTCTAACCGGCATAGTCGAAACGCCGTCCACCATAGGAAGTGAAGACATATGCGCTCGCTGATAAGCTGTTGCGACTGACATTTGCTCAACATTCACAGGCACTGATTGTACACAGTCAGTACGGCCAGCAGACTCAAGAAATTCAATGTGGTTGTCACATTCATCCAAAAAGGGCCAAAAGCCTTTAGACGTATGGGGAGCTGCAAACGTTGAATTCCAAGTTTCTCTTACCACCCAGTCAGGCTTTCCATCACCATCATTGTCTTGAGTATACTCATCGTGCTTTATTGACCGGCTTGGATAACGGGCATCAGCAGAAGAGATCAGGAGAGGGCTTCCTTTATAAAAATAACGCATCTCAGGGTATTCAGTACGAAGCTTCTCCGCAGCATAACTCAGCGTTCCATCGCTGTCTTCTATAGGCGCCCACTGCTCACCTGAACTCTGAACCGTACTCTGGAAAGGCACCCAAGGCACGATTTTTGGTGCACCCTCGATGTTTGACCATACACGCAACATAGCCTCAAAGGGTTCCATAAGCCCTTTATCAACGCCAGTTTTTAATACGACAGACTCGTTTTGTGGGGTTAAGCGTGTAAATTCATCGAGAATAGTTGGGTAGTTAGACATATCAACCAACACAAAATCCACCTTCAACTGCATTAACGCATAAGCATGCTTTGCTAACACGCTATCTTTAAAAATATTTCCACCGTTATTTTCAATCGCTTTAACATCTTCAGCTAAGTTATAGAACCCTAACACTGGCTCACCCCACCAATGGAATGCGTACTCAGGGCTATCTGTCTCTTCCCCCGACAGAATTTTTTCAAGGTTGTAATTTTCTGTTGCTAATCCTTGTAGAAAGAAATATAGCATGCCCACTTCAGGCGTTGGTATTGGAAAAGTGAACGATTGCCCTCCTCCTAACTCGCCTACTGTACCACTGACATGTGATCTCGCTTTCACAGTTATCGGCTCAGCCGCATGCTGTTGCAAAACCCCTTTCGGTATTTCAATATTAAAGCGGTGCTGAACATAACCTGCCGTATTACAGATATCATGAAGACCAGGCTCAGTATAATCTGAGGCTATTTCACTATAAGCACCATTTTCACCTGATACATTTTTACCAAAAAGGGAGATACTCACAGCACTGTTCACCCCAAGCTCACAGGCCCAACCTTTAATAAATTGCTTCCCTCCCTGCTCATAAACACTGTCAACCCACCCAGTAACTTCACTGTTCGCATTCATAACCGTTATGAAAAATATACAGCCCAGCACAATTTTTATTTTGTTCACGTTACCCACCCTTATTGTGATTAGAAAAATAGCCCATCATTTCAAATAAACTTACTATTTTATCTCCATACTTTTCTAGCAATGATTTCAAGAGATATTGATATTTCACATTCTCTCTATCGTAATTCACTGCCAACTGTGGGAGATACCGTGAACCCAAGGCATTATGAGGCTCGTTATACATCAATACATTCTTATACTCAGACACTCCTTGTTTAAGGTCACTCCGGACGTTTTTGGGCACGATAGAAGACAAGCCAGCAAGCATTCCTTTATGGATACAATTATCGAATAACCCCTACACGTATCACAGCGCGGAAAACCCTAATTACTTTATTCTTATTCGTTGTCAACACACATGTTTCCGACACCCCATTGGATAAAAAAAGGGCGCATTTGAATGCGCCCTTTCCAATCGCGAGTATTCTTCTACGCTTTACAGTTCAACACCGCAGTAAGAAAGTGACTCAGTGCCATCGCCACCTGTCCACAACTGTCCGTTTAAATCCCACCAGTTCTCAGTCGCCGGGTCGTTGTATTTATGAACTACAGGGTTACTCTCAGCATACAACAAACCAGGATCAATATACTTAACCGTATTGGGAAGAGAATTATTGATACTTTTAGCCATTATGAACGTATCAGAATTTAGTGATTTTTCATGAACAAAATCGCACAACTCCTTTGCAAGTGGTTTAAGTACATCTTCTCGAATAGTCTCCCATTCTACGCCTGCACATCCACTATTATAGGAGGCTTGACTCACCAAATTACAGGTTTCCTGTCCATCATTTTCCAAATCATACAGCTCTATGGGTTCACCTATGTCCTCATCCGCAGAAAGAGGATGAAAGTAGTTGATCAGTTTGTAACGGCTATTATCAATATTTTTAGCTATCGACATCCCCAAGGTATAAGCTGGATCTGGATAATACCAAAACAACGGACGACCCTCAGGAACTGATGCTACCGCTAATTCTTGACTACCAGGTTCTATATTTAATTCAGCCCGTAAATCAACACTTTCACTGGGAACATCCTTATTTTCTCCCGCTAGGGCGAGAATCGTAGCGTATAAATCAGAACCAATAACGGGAGTTGTACTAATAGACTTTGCATTAATGCTTGGCCCAGCGATAACTAAAGGTTCCCGTATTCCACCTTCGGTTAACAACCCTTTATGGCCTGCCAACAAGGTCTCAGGATCATACAATTCATTCGATGCCGGAGAATCAACCCATTTCGGGTGCACCCCGTTATCACTAGTAAAAATCACATACGTGCTATCGGTACCACCCAAAGTATTCTCGAGTTCTTCAACAACGATTCTCACGCTGTTATCAACATCATTGATCATACATAGATACCTTTCAGATTCAGGTTCGGTTGGATCAGCATGACAACGATGTGACACCCACTCTCTTTCTTCATCAGGAGTCCTTCCCGGATGGTTTTGCTGCACATGAGGGCCATAGTGGGATAAATACAAGAAGTATGGTTTTCCTGTATCTCGAGACAATGATTGCGCAAGAGCTCCGGCTGTCGAGCCACCTTTACCAGGCGTAAAACTGTCCCCACTAATATAATTTCGAGCATACTCTGAAAGCGTTGCCGTTAAATCGTTATTTTCGCCGTCGACCTCAGTCTCAATCGGTTTTAATATCTCAACGGCATAATCTGAACCGTCTTTTCTGTATTCAATCTTAAGGTCGGGAGTTTTATCCACCACTTTACCTTTAAATCTCTCGCCCAGCCCGTCACCGTAATCAAAAGCTTCGTAAGCATTTGGCTTACCTGGAGCACTGCCAGCAATATTATAAGTAAAACCGGCATTCAATGCCGTTGTCATATTGTTAACGCTATTATCCCCAGGAATTTCGCTATCAGAACGTAACGCCGACGTATTTTGCAGATGCCATTTACCAATAAGTACGGTTTCATAACCCATGCCCTGCAATCGCCTGGGTAAAGTACTACCCCTTAATTTCTCGGGTAATTCCATAAAGTCGTCATTGTCAGATACTCGATAAACACCTGTATCCGGAGAATAGCGGCCTGTCAACAGTGATGCTCGACTAGGGGAGCATACCGCCGCATTAGCATACGCATTCGTAAACGTTACACCTCTGTCAGCCAGAGTTTTTATATTTGTTGAAGCTGCATTTATTTCAACTGTTGTATTACCAATGCCCACATTAACGTCATTCCAGCCAAGGTCGTCTGCATAGATCATCACAATATTGGGGCGTGTTACCAGTGGGTGGAATCCAGAATATTCCTGCTCAATACCCATGGAGCGAACTCGCCAGAAATAAACAGTATTAACATCTAAAGCCGGTAACGCACCACTATTTGTAGAACTCACAAGCCCTTCCCAACAGATCTTGTCAGCAGTGGAATTTAGGCCTTCAACTTTTCCAAACAGGCTGTCTGGATTTTCGCTGGCATACACTTCTATGTGTTGTTCAGTCGCACCTGGCTCCGGCAGCCAATCAAAACACGGGGTTACCGACGCTGCGCGAAGGTTGATTGAATATTTTCCCGAATTATTAATCAGTAAATTACCTGAGTTAACACTCGATATTCCATGCACATAAATGGTCTTGCCAGCATGGGCTTCAATATCGGCATAGCTTAACGGTATCCTGAATCGATGCTTTATCCCGTCATTATCTGGATCTGTCTTACAAGCTTCACGCACTTCTGGCTCGGAAGACAAATTGGCAGCGACGCCTTTGACAACTGTTCCAACCCCTGCCGGACCATCAACATAGAGGTGTACATCAATGGACTGAGGATCTCCTGTTTGGCACGCCCATCCGGTAATCTCATATTCACCATTCACCAATTGAATACCGTCAATAACGCCCAATACCGCTGAGCAAGCCTCACCTTGGGGCGAAAACTCGGTTCCCACAGTCGTTGTGCCGCTGCTGCCCACACCCACCGAACATTCAGTGCTTGATCCGCAACTAGCATAATCCCACCCACAAAATTGATAGCCGGTATCAGCCTCAGCGAACAGGGATACCGTTATTGGCGAACTGTTAGTATATTTCTTCTTGCAGTCCTCTCCACAATTAATAAACTCATCATCTGAGGTTACAACACCCCCTCCAAAGTTTTCGACCACAAGGGAGCCGCCACACCCACTTAGCAGGACAACAAGAGCACAAAGAGAAAACAGACTAAATTTAGACACAAGAGCTATTCCTTTATGGATACAATTATCGAGTAATTCCTACTCGTATTACTGCGCGGCATTGTATAGCACCTAATCATATTAAAGATAGAAGATATATACTCTGAATTTTGTAAGACATATCTCACACAACAGCGATACAAATAACCAATACCTAGCACAACAGGTTAACGGATGCCATTTATCAAGAGAGTCATTAGCTAAAAAGAAGACATTGGCCTTAACACTTCAAAATCTGCTCATTTCAAACAATCTTACTATTTTATTTGTCTCCATACTTTTCTAACAATAACTTCAATAGATATTGATAGGTCGCATTCTCTTTATGGTAATTCACTGCTAACTGGCAGCGATTAATCGCATCCGCGAACCTTCCCTGCCGAACAAAGCTTAATGCCAGCGCGTAATGCGCAAGTGCAAATGTTGGCTCATATTGAATTGCTTGCAACAATAGTCGTTGAACCTCATTTTCATCCTTTGTAAGCCTTGCCAAGTCAGCAAGATTAACTATGGCTGGCACATAACGAGGGACCAACCTTAACGCTGTTTCGAACGCTTCTTTGGCCGCATCAAAATCATTAAGTGAGAGATACAGTGAACCCAAGGCATTATGAGACTCTGGCCGCTCTGCGTTATACATCAATATCTTTTTATACTCAGCCACTCCTTGCTTAAGATCACTCTGAGCGTTTTTGGGTACGATAGAAGATAAACCAGCAAGCTGCCTAGCCACTTCGATTCTTATTTGCTGATGTTCGTCAATTAACAATGGCGCTAAATGCTTCACCTTAAGTTGAGCTGGCAATACATCAGCAACGTTAAGCGCTGCTAACCTCACACGTAAGGATTCGCTATTAAGCTGCTTAAGTGCTAAGTCAACACCATCTTTGCTAGGTTGATTTGACACTTGATTCAGCGCACTTGCTCTTGCAAAGGCACTGATATCAGGCTGTTCCATATACCCAGCAAGTTTTTCAATATTACCGGGCTCGTTCTGAAACAGCTGAACGAAAAATTCAGAAAATCGACTTCGCACATCATCCTTTTCTTTAAACCCCCAACCATTCATCATCTTTTCAGACCAACTATTGCCTTTATCCGAGTGGCATTGGTCACACGCATTTGGCGTACCATATTTTGACGAAAAGTCCGGTCTTGGCACTCTAAAGCTATGATCCCGTCGAGGATCTACTTTCATATAGGTCGTTGCTGGCATATGACAGGATACACATTGCGCACCCTCACTCTCATCAGCATGGTGGTGATGTTTCGCTGTATCAAATACTGATGCGTTATGACATTGACCACAAACCTGATTACCAGGCAGTTTCAAACGTAAGCTATGAGGCTCGTGACAATTACTACAAACAACGCCCTCTTTATACATTTTGCTTTGCAAAAAAGACCCATAGACATATACCTCATCCTTTATTTGCCCGTCAATGTGATAGCGATCTTCCGTTATTAAATGCAGAGAATGCGATTCATCGAAAGGCTTTCCTGCCTCGACATCTGACAATGCAGCTCTCAATGAATGGCATTGCGCACACTGACCCACTTGCGGGTTGTTTATATCCTGAGAGACCCGTTTCGCTGTAGGGTGACTATTATAAATTTCCCACTGGCCTGCTTTCGCAAGCGGTGAATTCAATCCTTTATTTTTTACTTTATGGTCTTTACCTTTATCTAAAGCCCACTCACGGTGCAGCTGGCCTGGGCCATGACAAGACTCACACCCCACATTGATTTCTTTCCAGCGCGTCTCGAAAGTGTCGCTTGCAAGATCATAGTTCTTTTGAACACCGGTTGAGTGACAGTCCGCGCAGTTGCTATTCCAATTTTGTGTCACTCCCGTCCAATGCATAATATCTTCAGGGACAATATTTTCTTCTTTATATAGCGAAAACCAGCGCTGCCCTCCCATTGACACCTGACGAGAATCCCATGCAAAAGGTAACGCCTGTAATCGCCCATCGGCAAACTTCACTAAATACTGCTGCAGAGGATCAACACCAAATGTATACAGAACCTCAAATTCTTTAACGAGACCCTTTAAGCCTTCTGTTTTAACAAAAAAAACATCATCTTTTGTATAAAACAACGTTTCTAGTTTGTTATACATCAGAGATTGATTATTAAAATCACCAAGAACAGTACTTTTATTCGCTGGCTGCATAGCCAGGTCATGATGAGATGATTTCCAGAGGTCGGATTCTTTTTTATGGCAAGAGGAGCACTCCTGCGATCCTAAATATGGGATCTTATCCGCTGCATACGAATAAAAAGGCACAACAAACAAAAGATAAACAAGCAAGAGCCTCATTTTTCACTCCTTCAAATATGAAAAATGACCCTTTATTGATGCCATTTTTAAATAGCTCTACATCGAGGGGCTTTCGCCCCTCAATCACCTATAGACCCACGTTTAAATACGACTAGGTAATAATTGTTTTACATTCCACAATACATTAACGGCTCTTCTACATCTGACACCCATTTTTGCTTAATTGAATCAGCTGGATCAGTTGGATCAATTAACCAAGGTGCCATTGCTCGTTCTTTATCCTCGTCATTGTTAAAACTAACTAATTTGGCCGGGTCAACGAAATCATACATTTTAACGATAGAACCATTTGTTAAGTTGAATTTCTTGGCCATCTGGATAGAAAAACCATCTGGATTCGTTACACTAAGATCTGTAAAGTTTAAGAAATCACACATTTCTGTTGCCATATCGCTCATGTCACCAATATACGCCGCCCACTTAGGCGTCCCACATGAGGGATCCCTATTAGGATCTGCATTAACTTCAGTACCAACGGCAAGGTTACACTTTTCCTGTGGATCAACAGATAAGTTATAAAATTCAAAAGGTAATGTTTCTTCTTCAGAATCAAGACTATTTGTACGTTTATTAGGATAGAAATAGCTTATTAATTTATAATTTTTTCCCTGAATTGTCTTTTGCACCACCATTGCTGCACCCTTCAGATTATCAAGATTGTTATGATGTACCACCGGTGTATACCAGAATAAAGGGCGACTTGTAGAAACCCCCTCCACACCAGTTATCCCTAACTCTCCGCGCAAATCAACACTGTTTTGAAAAGCCTTAGTAACATTGATTTCTTCATTCATCAGAAATGCCTTCGCACGATCAAACTCAGAAACGTTATTTCCCGCCAACCCCAAGATTGTGGCATACAAATCAGAACCAATAACCGGAGCATCACTCAGGCCAGGCTTGATGTTCGGCCCTTTAATAATTAATGGCTCACGAATACCCGCCTCTGAAAAGAAAGTCTTTGATCCTTTTAACAACTTATCTTCGTCATATAACTTATCTTCGTCATTTAAATCATCTTTAGTCTTTTTCCATTCTTCAACCCAGTTTCTATGCATCCCGTTATCTGAGGTAAACATCAGATAGGTGCTGTCAGAGATGTTGAGTGAACCGTTTTCGCCATTAAGAGACTTTTGAACTTCACCCAAGCTGGTGTCAACTGTTTTAATCAAACAAACAATATCTGCACTGCTCCACACATAATCCACATGATCTGTACCAGCTTGATTACCCTTGTCACAATGTTTAGATGCCAAAGGTGTAGCCCCCTGTACATGTGGGGCATAATGAGAAAAATATAAGAAAAATGGCTTACCTTTATTTCGGGAAATCTCAGCCATACCATATCCTGGAGAAAAAGATTCTCCCTGAAGATACTTTTTTGCATAAACAGTCAATGACCCAGTAAGATCGTCAGACAGTCCATCAACAGTCTCCCCGATAGCAACAGGCGCAAGTTTTTTAATTTCACTAATCTCGCTGCCATCTCTGTATTCAACCATTAATTTGGGCAATACTCCTGCGACCTGCCCAAAAAATTCCCCGTTTGTGTCCGCTTCATATTCGAATGGTTTTCCTGCTGCACCACCACCTATATTGTAAGTAAATCCAGAGTTTACAGGTGTGGTTCGGTCTTCCGCATCAACTGTAGGCCCTGAAGCCTCTGTCTCAAGACGCAATCCTTTCTGCAAATGCCATTTACCCAACATCGCTGTTTCATAACCCATACCTTGCAATTGCTTAGCTAACAGGTCATCTTGAAAGTCTTCTGGGATTTGGACATAGCTGTCTGTCGTAGATACCGAATAGACACCATGCGCGGGCGTATAACTACCCGTCATTAACGATGCTCGACTTGGTGAGCAATTTGCTGCGTTAGCGTACGCATTGCTAAACACGACACCTTGATCCGCAAGCTCTTTGATCTTTGGCGTATTGATATTAATTGTGTCTGTCGTATTTCCCAACCCAGTATTTACATCATTCCAACCTAAGTCGTCCGCATAAACCATTACAATGTTCGGTCGGGTAATTAACCTGTTCATTTCAGAATAAGCGGCTGGCGTACCTTCATTCTCTATCTTAACTTGCCAGTAATACGTTTGGTTGATCTCCAATGGCTTATCGGTTGCTTGTTCACTTGCCCAACCGTGATCACCCCAACAGATCTCGCCATCGGGCTGCTGATAACTGGCCAACTCTACACCTGGAAGGCCACTTTCCTCTTTAAACAAAATTAGTGTTTGAGATAATGCATTTGCATCCGGTGTCACATTAAAACAAGGTGTAGAAGAAGCTATATTTAGTGGGTAAGTCGTTACTTGCGCCAGCAACTCATTGGTTTGGTTATCTCTAAGTGTGTACAAAGCGATCTCGCTTGTGTCAATGTTCGACGACGAGCCCTGGATAAACCCATCAGGCAAACAGAAGAAATTCTCTCCGTTTTTGAAAATACAAACATCACTTTGCGGAACATCCCAAGCAAGCTCTGGTTCACAAGCATCATCATTTGCTGCAAACACACACTCTGCTTCAATATACGTAAGCTGATAACTAGAATCTGCTTTAACTAGATCCAAAGACGCTATTTCAATTAACGCTCCTTCATACTCAGCTCTAACGCTATAATGAGCGCCACCTTCTTCAGCGGATAGATCTAATGTCCAATGCTCTGTAGAGGTTCCTGTTGATAGACCAAGAGAACTCCACGTCTCTTCATCTTTATAGAGAGTCGCACCATCCAACGCATTGCTGTGTTGAATATCAACACTAATTTCACACTCTGTAGAGGGGCTCATAGGGACGCAGCGAGTTGGGCCACCATCTGAAACTTGCATGATTGCAGTTGGCTCTGGCGAGACCTGAGCACCGGTATAGGCCATTGTCGTGTTAAAAGTAAGGGTACGATTATTTTCACCCTTAAATGTGAATAGATTAGTGCGTCCTATTTCCACATTCCCACTGTCGTAAGCAATAACCTGAGCCTTATATTCCGAATTTGCAGCCGCATAACCCATAATCCAAATATATGGATTGGTCGCCATCGAAGCTGATTGCTCCATCGACCAACCAGGGTACCCTGCAGGATACCACTCCACGACATATTTTGTGACTGGGCGAATAGGGTCCGAAAGCCGTTCAAAACTGAATTTTATATTGGGATGAGTACCGCTCTCAGTTGCTGTTGTTACTGGATAAGAGACGCTGAGCATATCTGCAGTAGCGTATGTTGATAAGACGGCAATCAACATTATTAAGGCAAAGCGTAAGTGATTTATTCTTTTTTTGAAGGCACTAGAAATCGTAACGATATTCACATGTACTCCTTTTCATATCTGGAATATTGGGGAGGAGCCAACACTAAAATTTTTAGGCGGCAAGTATCAAACTAAATCAAATAAGCCAAACTATTATCACGTGTTGCTCAAAAGATTTTACAAAAAAGGAGCCACAAAGATAGAGAAATAACAAAAGAAATCGGACTCATCCATGTGCCTTTCTATAGAGCGCAAATCTTGCATGATTCAAAGAATAATTGCACGCAATATTCAAAAAAAAACGTAACTATTCAGCGTGTTAACTCAACACATCGAGTTCTTTCTGGACAAACTCAGACCATTCACTTGCAAATGTTAAGCAACGATAGCCTTATCAATACGGGCAATATTTTCCGCCGCATTAATATCGGCTTGCTCCTGCTGCCACACCAAATCATCAATACTGTTGGTGGGGCAATAGCCCAATGGCGTAGCCATCAAAATATCGCGCACTTTATCGCAATCAAACACTAAAGAAGCGCGATCCAACTCAATCAATACCTTTTGCACATCAACCCAATCCATTGATACTTCACTGTCTTTCATAATTCGAGGATGATCAGTGCCAAATGGATTATTACCAATCAATAATTCTTCATACAATTTTTCACCAGGGCGCAATCCCGTGAACGCTATTTCAATATCACCATCCGGGTTATGTTCACCTTTCACTTCCAAACCCATCAAGTGCACCATTTTCTTGGCCAAGTCTGCTATTTTAACCCGAGCCCCCATGTCAAGCACAAAGACTTCCCCGCCTTTGCCCATGGTTCCTGCTTGTAACACCAATTGAGCCGCTTCAGGAATCGTCATAAAATAACGCGTGATATCAGGGGTGGTCACGGTCACAGGACCACCTGCTTCAATTTGCTTACGAAACAAGGGAACTACTGAACCCGAAGAACCCAACACATTACCAAATCGAACCATACAGAAGCGAGTTGTCGATTGTCGCTTAGAGAGGCCTTGCAACACCATTTCTGCCATTCGCTTACTGGCACCCATCACATTCGAGGGGCGAACGGCCTTATCAGTTGAGATCAAAACAAACGTTTCTACATTCGCTTTGATCGCAGCCTCTGCCGCATACCAAGTACCAAAGACATTATTGCGCACCCCTTCCACCACGTTATGTTCAACCAAGGGCACATGCTTATATGCTGCTGCGTGATAAACCGTTTGCACAGAGAACGAAGACATGACTGCCTCCAAACGCTGCTCACCTTGAACAGAACCAACAATGGGCTTTAGCTCAATACCCAATTCGCTATTTTTGATGTAACAATCTAGCTCTGTATGTATTTTATACAGGCCAAATTCAGAAACATCAAACAACACTAACACTTTTGGGTTATGTTGCAGTATCTGCCGGCATAATTCAGAACCGATAGAGCCGCCTGCACCTGTAACCATCACAACTTTTCGTTTAATGAATTCATCTAACAGGTCATTATCGGGTGCAACAAGGTCTCGGCCCAATAAATCCTCAATATCGATATTCTTAATTTCTTCGATCTTCTCACGACCACTGAGAATATCTGCCATAGGCGGTATTGTTTGCACCTTGATAGGCAACGGTTCCAAATAGGTCAAAATCAATGCACGCTGCGCATGAGAGGTGTTCCCTGTCGCTAGTAACAAAGTATTAATACCGTGCTTTTCGATCAAATTCGGTAAATTAGCAGGGCTATGGATTCGCAACCCCTGCATAACACTGCCCTGCAACGCTCGGCTATCATCGACATACGCTATAGGTTGATATTCATCCCCTTGAAATAACGCATTGGCCAACTGCACACCTGACGTCCCTGCGCCGTAAATAATAACTCGCTCTTTTTGCTTACGGTTCATACCGCGCACATAGGATCGTACTAACATACGAGAGCCACCTACAAACAGCAACGCAAGTCCCCAGTAAATCACTGGAGATGAGCGTGGAATAGGCGCTTTTAAGAAGAAACTAGAGGCAGAGTAAGCCAGCGCAGAGAGAGTAACCCCGCTCACTACTGCAATTAAAGCATGATTGGATAGGTAACGAATCACCGCCCGATACAGGCCCGTTCGGATGAATACCAAAATTGTAAACATCCAAGTAAACACAAAGGAAGTAACTACCAGTGCATTTTCAGGTACATATAACGTCTCAAGGCGCAAACTAATAGAGGCCCAAAGTGCAACAAGAAGCGCTATTGAGTCTGAAATGACCGAAACGATGCGTTTTTGGTAACGAGGTAAAGAAACAAGGGTTTTGAACATACGAGAGGAAAGACTCCATCCTTAAACGGTAACTAGCGAGATAATAGCACACAATTTACGTATTTTCCTGCCACATCTCTGATACTGCCCGCCTCAATCACTGGTCTTTTCCTAAAGCAATACGATATAATCCCTCTCTTAAATACTAGCCCACCCGCCCGCTAAATAACCCGTATGCTACCTCCTCCCGGCTACAGCACCCCTCAAGACGAAGATGTTTTCCAACGCCTACTCAAAGAAAACCAAAAATGTCACCTTACCGCGCCCTCTTAATTAGGCGATGATGATACCCTTACCCTTCGCCAGTTAATCGATACGCAACACTGCTACCTTCGCTATCATACCTATAGAGACCCCATTTTCTACCCCCCCTCAGAAAAAGCCTCACTTCATGTTGCTTCACTGAGGATTAATCACTTATGGTAGGTTGATTTTTGACTCTAAAGGTGTGACTCATCCGTTATGAACAAATCGTTCGAATCGAACAATGTTAACGCGAGAACACGATAATGGACGTGTTTTCAGTTAACGAAGCTAAAACACAACTCGGCAACCTGTTACTAAAATCCCAACGGGCTCCAGTGCAATTTAACAAAAACGGTAAACATGTTGCGGTCATTATTTCTATGGATGAATACGAAAGCAACGAAGCACTTAGATTACAACTCTTGCAATCAAGAGCCATCAGAATAAAAAATATCATTTTGAGTAGTAACACCATTGATGGGGAGTCATTTTTTGAAGCGTTATAGTCAGGTCAGCACGATTAATAGGCCGAACTACCGCTTAAACTCCGACGCATAACCTGAGCTTATCAAAAATCAACTCTATACACTCACCCAATGGGGTGAATCACAGTCCAGGTTTTTAATAAAGACTCACTTTATAACTTGGCATTTATGTTTGCTTTCTCTGCGACACATAATTTCAATGCTCGTTTGAGTCCTGTAGAATCAATAGCAATAGCGTGGATGGTATCATCTAGGCGATCCTTCTTGGCATACCTGTGGGGCAGGGTACTTAACACTTTGAGCCGTTTACTTAGACAGCTATAATCGGGACAAACGATGGGCAGATTTTTCGCGTTGAACAAGGAATTGATAAAAGCCTTGACACTATCGCAATGCCCCCCTCTGAGGAAGACGATAGACTTGTCGGATCTCGTGACAGACAGTAATAGCGAATCGGAAAACAAAAATAAGAGCAGGCTTTTAACTAGTCAAACAAAGCCCCCTTAAGCCAACAGGAAGTATGTTTTATGGAATTCAAGCACTTGGTAACATCGCTATTTTTTACTTTGTATTTTTTATCGCTAGTGGGCTGTAACTCTTCTGAGCGCGGAGAAAATAAGATAGTAGACTTGGCTTTTACAGATGCCACATTGAAAGCCTGTATACGAGCTAACGCTTCTAAAAAAGGCTGGCAGAAAGTTTCTGAGATGATCACTCTTAACTGTGATAAAGAGGTTTATCCAAACATAGGGGATCCCACTGGAATTGAACAGTTGGATCATCTACAAGAGTTAACCATCGAGAACAGTAGGTTCAGGCGTATCGATCTCGCCAACCTCGATCAATTGACGCACCTGCAGTTAGTCAATCATCAGTTAAGAGAAATAGATCTTTCGAATCAAACGTTACTGACAGAACTAAACCTTGGACTTCCCAGAGTTTACTAGACACTTTCTAGCCTAGAAAAATAGTCGTTTTCAAACGCCACAGGTGACACGCCCC